>JAJFJH010000158.1 GCA_021774155.1 Nitrosomonas sp. | reverse complement strand
GACAATTGCAGCGCAATCGTTTAATCACCAAGTCTCGTTATGTTGTGGAACGTACTTTTGGCAGCCAGGCACGATGGTTTGGTAGCAAGGTTCTACGTTACCAAGGTTTGGCCAAAGCACATACTTGGCACATTTTGCAGGCTATGGCATATAACTTAAAAAGATTGCCCAAGCTATTCATACAAAGTTTAGAAAAACAAGAAAGTTGCGTCTTTTAAGCAGGAAATAGCGATAAAAGACGCTATTTCTGCAGTTTCTTTGATTAAAATCGACAGAAAGTACAAAATTTACTAAAAAACACTGAATTTTTGGCCAGAATCTTAACGGGCGTGTTTTGCAAAGGTCTCGTAAAATGTATCAGTATCATATAAGATTGTACAAAAAAGTATATTCTATTGACATTGATAACACGAATATTCCGCTGGTTTGCGCGTAGAACCCTCGAATGACTCTCTTGTCTGTGATTTGATGCTAGAAACTTCATTCCAACGAAGATGGCACTTTTGGCAGCTATGTGGTAACTACCCCGATAGGGATGGCAAAACGATCGGCTTTCAATTAACGGCCAAACGCGATAAGGCCGCTGCCAAACGCTTCTTTGACAAAGCGATACAGGTCAATGGTGTTCTTGAAAAGGTCACGATGGATAAAAGTGGTGCCAATAAAGCGGCGATTGATGAGATCAGTGTCAAAAGGGAGATACCTATAGTGGTTCGTCAGGTCAAATGCCTCAATAATATTGTGGAACAAGACCATTGAGTAGTGAAGCGAATTACGAAACCGATACTCGGATTCAAATCTCTTCAATCAGCTAAAAATATCTTGGCTGGCATCGAACTAATGCACATGATTCGCAAAGGTCAGATGATGATGAAGGGAGCTGACAAAATGTCTTTTGCTGAGCAATTTTATGCTCTGGCAGAATAAATCCGTCTTGTGACAAAAACAGATATATCTGCTCACTTGAAATATGCATTTTTACAGTTAATGCGGCAGAACCAATTAAATCATTGCATCTAATGGGTAGATATTTCGATATGGCAACAATTGCTTTCAACTATAAAAATCATGACAGTTGGGGAAAAATTGGATGGTTAGGAACATCTGAGTATTATGAGTTCTGGGGAAGTGTGTTTGCAAAAGATCTGACCGATTTTTTTAAAGGCAATGTCATTCTTGATATTGGTGCAGGAAATGGGCGAGTCTGGCATGAGGCACTTAATCTGGGCCTTTTGGTTAAACAACTGCATCTAATTGATCCTGCGTTGGATGTGGTGCCAGAGTTGGCTTTAAAATCTGAAATTTTTCTGTACAAAAAGACACTAGAAAACTTACAGAGTATTCATTGCGATATTATTGTATTTAAACAATCCATCCATCATCTTCATGAACGCATGGGGTTGGGTATGTTTGATGCTCTTCCAGGTAAGACATTCGTCAATTTTTCTATGCCAGCCAATCCAGACTGGCCCATGTCACCGGAGTTAAAGAAAAAATTTGAACTCAGCTATCTGAATGTAAGAGATATTGTTAAAAATACGGGTAAAAAAGTAAAAGACTCATTCTTGTATTCGTATCCTGTTGAAACAAATCGAATAAACTGGTGCTTGATGCTGGAGCAACGCTTCACTAGTATATTACACGACTGTGATGATGATTTTATTAGCAGGGAAGTGGCGTGGGCAAATAACAATTTACCGGATACACTGGGATTCTTTGATCATCTTGAGTGTGTAATATTTGAATAGCCTAATCTGAATTGCTTTAGTTACTGTACAGGCGCTATTGAGGGTGCTCAACTAAAAATGGGAGTTGAATAATATCAATATTGAATTATTTATCAGCATCAGAAGAAATAATTCTTGGTTGAAGTAAACCAATACCTAGCATGGCCATGACTATAGAAACAAATGGATTAAGTAAATTCAGAAAGGCATAGGGTACATATTCTAACGTTGGAATTCCAAGTATTGCCGCATAGAATACTCCGGATGTAGTCCAGGGTATTAATCCTGTGGTTAAAGTTGCGCCTTCTTCTACCGAACGCGACAATACCGCTTTATCCAGGCCTCGATCAAGATAGGAGCCTTTGAATAGCTGACAATTTAAAATAATTGATATATAAGCTTCACCCATCGAGACGTTTCCCACAAAACCGCAAGCAATGGTAGTTGCAATCAATGAGCTGGTACGTTTTATACGTGTAATAACATGCATCAGCAGCACACGAAGAAAACCCGCTTGATGCAGTATCCCTCCTAAAGCCAATGCTATCACTGTTAACAGCAATGTCCAAGCCATACTGTACATACCACCACGTCCCAACAGTTCATCTATACTCTCGATGCCGGTAGTGCCGTTAGTATTTATCCATAAGGCATTCACCACCTCAATAGCAGCCGTGTTCTGATAGAAAATGGCAATTATCATCGCAATTAAAATACTACTAGACATACTTATTTCCGGGGGGTATTTTTTCACACTCAAACCGAACATCAGTAATAATGGCAGCAAAGTAACGAACAGGTTTAACTGATAGGTTTCAGCCAATGCAGTTTTAATGTTATCAATCTCATCTATGGGTAAGGCATTATCTGCATATTGCCAGCCAAGAAAGATCGATATCACCAAAACAATGATATAAGTTGGTATGGTGGTGTACATCATAGCGCGGATATGGCGATAAAGATCGGTCTCAGCACTCATAGCAGCAAGATTGGTAGTGTCTGAGATGGGTGAGAGCTTATCCCCAAAGGTGGCGCCAGAAATTATCATGCCAGCAACTACCGGCAATGGAATACCCATTGTCTCGCCAATACCGATTAATACCACACCCACTGTCCCGGCAGTTCCCCAGGCAGTTCCCGTTGCAACAGACATAAAGCTACATAATACTAATCCAACGGTAAGAAAAACTGCCGGGTTAAGCAAATCCATTCCGTAGTATATGAGGCTGGCTATGGTGCCACTTTGCATAAAGCTCGCAATTACCATGCCAATCAGGATAAAAATATAGATCGCCGGCAACGCCTTACTGATACCGTTATTCATCATACTGCGGATATCTGTAAAGGCATAACCGAGCAATGCAGCTTGCACCCCGACCCACAACAAGGCAAAGAAGAGAACGGCATGTATGCTGGCTTCAAAAACAAATAAACCCAGCGAAATCACTAGCAGCACACCAGAAAAACAAATTACGGCATGTGTGTAAGATGGAGAATACTTGTTGGTAAGTTTGTCGCTTAATTGTTCTTCATTTTCGTTCATCATATGATATACCTGCCAGCCCTATAAGACGACGCCTTATACATCCTATAATCATGGGCTTTCCATAAGAACGTAAAGCCCGATTAAGGATTCTGGGTCTTAGCTTCATAGGCAAATCAGTGGACATTCAGTACTCCCGTATATTCATTCAGTGCAAATTCATGCATGAATAACGCATTACGACCTTTTGTTGGAATTTACCCAAGTAAGTGAACTATTTCCATTTTGGAAACAGTTCGTTCACTCCCGCGCAGGTGGGATTCCGTTCGTAGTCGGGGTTGTAAGCCGGAACCCTCGGAATTTTTGGTTTCTATTTCTGCTGTATTTCAAATATCTTTTCGATACCAAAGCACTACATCACTGACGAATAGACGCCCACTAGGTAATGTTACCCGAAATTCAACATTATTATCGCCTTGTTGAACAGTGTTAGTTGGGATTATTTCCTGGGCCATGTGCCAATCTGTTACTGTTTCGGTTTGGGATGCAACAAAATTTCCGTTCACCCTCACTTGATAAGTAACGTTACCTTCAACATTACTAAAATTTGCTTGTCTGAGGGCGTTCCATGTGAGTAAAGCACCCTCTCCAAATTGTGGAACATCCGGAATACTTTCAAATACCGTACGATCAGCGCTGTCTCCAGGGAACACCAAAGAAAGGATAAATTGAGTGTCTTGAAAGGTTATGAAATCTGCGACTCTTGGCATGGCAGTTATCTCCCTTTACTATTTTAATCTCTTCCGGGTTTAATTCCCCGCCCCTTGGGGCGAAAGCTGGTTGAAAACCAGCAGATTGAAGAGCGTAGTATATACCCCGCTGCTTGCGGCGGAGTGTTTTATCAAGTAATGGTGTCGAGATTTACAGAATGAATTTGTATTTTATTGTTATTTACAGCTAAATAATTTTACCCAGGTAAAAATATTTGCCGATTGCAGCTTGAAGATAGTATTTCGCGTACAACAGGATTCTCGCTCGCTGGAATCATCGACCTTGTTCGGCCGGCACTCCCCAGAACTCAGAGTTTCCCTTTGCTCCAGCATTGACAATCTCGTGAGATTAAATAGTACTCACCTAAAATCAATAATCATATGTAGCTTATTCTCTGTGAGAGAATTACAAAAAACTATGTGTCTGACTTTTGAATTAGATGTGGTTCCGCGAGCCAAAAACCCTGAGCATAGTCAACTCCCATTTCTTTAAGTAATTGTATGGTCCTGGCATTTTCCACCCATTCAGCGACAGTCATAAGCCCCATGACATGCCCAATGTTATGAATCGCTTCAACCATTGCATGATCAATCGGATCTGAAATCATATCTTTGACAAGCCGCCCGTCAATTTTTAAATAATCGAGCGGAATATCTTTCAAATAACCAAAAGAAGATAAGCCGCTCCCAAAGTCATCCATTGAAAAACAACAACCCAATTCTTTGAGTGTAGATATAAACCTCACGACATGTTTCAAATCGGCTAGTGCGACATTTTCTGTGATTTCAAAACAAAGGCTAGACGGGTTTATTTTATATGCTTTGATTTTATCGACTGCAAAATTAAGAAAGTTTTCATCCCCCAGAGACTGCGCGGACAAGTTAATTGCGTATATAACTTTAGCTCGTGAATGGGCGTAATTCTTGAGTAATTTGAGAGATTGTTCCATCACCCAGCGATCAATCGTTAACATTTGATCATACCGTTCAGCAGAAGGAAGAAATGAACCTGGCAATATTAATTTGCCCTGTTCATCCTGTAAGCGTAGAAGAATCTCGCCATGCTCTTCATCAAGCCCTTTTTTATTAGAGACAGGTATGATGGGCTGAAAATACAGGCACATCCGCTTCTCAGCCATAGCTAGTTGAATACGGGGCAACCAATGCATCTCACCTGATCGCTTTAGCAACAATCTATCATCGGGTTGATAGATATGCACCCGGTTTCGCCCACTTTCCTTGGCTGCATAACAGGCACTATCTGCGGCGCTTAGCACATTGGATAGGCTCTCATTACCTCCCTTAATAGAAAATAATCCAATACTGACACCAATAGTGAAGATCTTATCCTGCCATTGATAGCGAAAATCTTGCACCATTTCACGAATTGTATGTGCAACGCGTAACGCCTCTTTTTCCGGGCAATGTTCCAGAATAATGCCAAATTCATCGCCACCAAGGCGTGCTAAGGTGTCGCGTGTACGCAGCTTTGCATTTAAAAGTGCAGTCACTTGCCGTAATAACTCGTCCCCTGCGTCGTGCCCGCAAGTATCATTGACCACTTTAAACTGATCCAAATCAAGATAAAGCAGTGCATGAGGATCGCCTTCGCGAGCCGATGTAAGGATTTTTTTGAGGCGACTCTCGAACTCGTCGCGATTTAATAAGCCGGTCAGCGCATCATGCGCTGCTTGATAAGCAAGTTTTTGTGTCAGTTTACGGCGTTCTGTCACATCTCTAAAAGTCAATACGGCCCCAATCACACTTTGTTTTCCATCAGAAATAGGTGCTGCTGAATAATCGATAACATATTCATGTTTATCTTTGTGAATTAGCAAGCATTCTTGATTTCTAGCCTCCTTAACGATCTTGCTAAGAAAGCCATTAAGAGGATTTTTAATAGGGCTCTGGGTGACCAAATCCATGACGCAAAAAACACGTTGTAAAGGTGACCCTTTAGCCTCACGGCTAGACCAACCAGTAAACAACTCTGCAACCGGATTCAAATAGGTTATGTTTCCCAGGCGATCTGTGGTGATAACGGCATCGCCAATACTTGCTAATGTTATGCGGAAAAGCTCCTTTTCTCGCTCTAAAATATCATTGGATAAGGCGAGCGCCTCAGTGCGTTCCATTACGCGTTGTTCTAACTGTTCATTTGCATTCTGCAAAGCTTTCTCAGCAAGGCCTTTCTTCGCAATCTGAACTTCCAACTTTTGATTAACTGCACGTTGACGGTCTCTAGCCAGAAATAAATGATCCAACAAGTCTGAGTTATCAAAACGTAATTGCAGAGATTCAGTTATGGTGCGATGCAGTCGATGCGAAGCATTTATCATCATGAAGAGAAACAATATATAGGACAGGGCGATGGCACTATAATTTTCACCTCCATGGGCTATTATTTGGTAGGTATAGGGAGTGAGAGTGGGCACCGAAAAGACCAGATAGGTACCTTTATACGATGATAACGTAGACATTGCCCCTCCGACCATGCCCCCTAGCAAAAAGGCAAGAAATAACTGGTGAATCGGACTGTCACTAATAAAAAAAATGCCGCCTGCTGTACCCCAAAGAAGGCCCGCTAAGAAGACACCGAATACGAAGAGCCGACCCCAGATAATTGATTCTGTCACCGATGGGTTTTTTCGGAAGTAAAAGAATACCAGAAGGTATCGAACAATAGTAAGCATGCAAATTGCTGCCAGCCAGCCAATAAGCCAACTTTCTGAAACAACACCCCATAGGACTGAAACAAGTACTACCGCGATGATGAGTGTGGCCGGCAACGAACTTGTAGTTTGTTGATAAAGTAATTTTACCTGCCCCGAATGCATTTCTGCAGCATGGCCTGATGCTGAGAACTCGGAATCATTGTTAGACTGGTGAGATGTTGATTCCTGTGGATCATTTTTCATTGTAGGCTTATCATTGATTTTGCACCCAATCTATCTAAATATTTTCTAATGAACCAAAGTAGTTTAACAGGAGAATCGTCAATTACATCTTAGTTAACATCATTTTATGAAATAATTTGTTTGATTAAAAATTGATATCGACAGTCCCAAAGATATCGAAATGGGACTAAGTTTAACTTCTATTAGATTGGATCGAGGAAGGATATAGTTGTAAAATTTTACTCTAACTTAAACTACCTACTTTAATTGGAAAAGAATAAATTCGTACCTGCTCAGATCGGTGGGATCTGATTGACGTAAGAAAAATTATGCCCCAAAATCCAAATTAATTCAAAGCGATCGATGTTCTAATGACTTTAGAGAAGTGCCTGACCAAGTTTAAGATGCTTGTTGATTTATAACAACGGTACTTTTGGAGCAGTGCAATCGAAACTAAAACTGTATTCACTCATTTATTTCGTTACGGCATTAGCTACTTGAGCTACTGCCTGCTCTATTTTTCAGTTCCCGCATTGGGTGCAGGCTTTGCTGTCATGGAACAGAGTGTTAAGGAATTAGGCCAAGCATTTTCTGGCGCGCCAACTAATACTGAAGACGGCAGCATGGTGTTTTTTAACCCTGCTGCAATGAGTCAAGTTCATGGCAAATTGGTTTCAGTGTCAGGATATATTGTAATGCCGTCAGTGACTTTTAAAAATGATGCGTCACAATTAAGCCCTTTGATAGGCGGCACACCGCTCCAGGGTGGCAACGGCGGCGATTCAGCAAGCCTTGCTTTTATCCCAAACTTTTATTACGTACAGTCACTTACAGAACGATTTACCTTTGGTCTAGGGGTCAACGTTCCTTTCGGTATGCGCAATAGTTATCAGTCAGACTGGAAAGGGCGTTATCAAGCAATTGACTCGGAGCTTGAGACAATAAACATCAACCCAGCCTTGTCACTGAAGATCACAGAAAAAATGTCTTTTGGCGCTGGTTTTAACATACAGTATCTGCAATCGAAATTAACGAATGCCATTGATTTCGGGACAGTTTGTCTTCAAGTTTCGGGTTCCATGTCTTGTGCCAGCCAAGGATTATTGCCACAAGCAGCAGACGGACACGTTAGGCTGAAGGGTGACAGTATGGGGCTGGGCTACAATTTCGGTATATTTTATACTCCGAGTCAAAATACCCGTCTCGGTGCCAGTTATCGTTCCAGAATTAACCATGATGTGACAGGCAATGCAAATTTCTCCGTTCCTGGCAACGCCATTGCATTAAGCCAGAATGGCGCTTTTGTCGATACCAATGCGCGCATTTCGGCTACCATGCCGGACAATGTTATGTTCGGCTTCTACCATCGTTTTAATTCCCCTTGGGCAATTTCTGCGAGTGCGCTATGGACCCACTGGAGTCTTGTCCAGGAGCTCAGAACAGAGTTTTCATCCGCGCAACCCGATGACGTCCAAGATTTAAAATGGAAAAATACCTGGCGATACGCTTTAGGCTTCAGCTATTTTTCTCAAACAGGCAAATGGACTTTCAGAACCGGGTTTGCCTATGATCAAACCCCCGTTCCCAATTCACGCTACAGGTCACCACGAATTCCCGATAACGATCGTTATTGGTTAACAGCGGGCTTCACATATGCACTTCTTAAAAATATTAATGTGCACGGTGCTTATGCACATCTGTTTTTCACTGACCCTTCCGTCAACCGAAGTGGCTCAACCGATGACCGCCTAATTGGTAGTTTCTCCGAACAAATTAACATTCTTGGTCTGCAATTGGATTGGCGCTTCTAAACGAAAACGGAGCCCAGATAACACCTAAAGTCTATCATGAGCGCTTGGACGAATTTAGGTTGATTTGCAGTATCATTAACCATCAGGATGATAACAAAAATCATCGGCGTGTTTTCTGTCGTGCTGTGCCTCTATCCAGTTAATAAAATCCAAGGTTCTGTCGCATTAAGCATGGTCATTGATACATTTGTGTAGGCTGCTCACATTGAAGAAATGCTGAGGCTACATGAAATTTCTGGTATGCAACGCCGACAATACCCGTGCAGAGGCTTCATCAAAACCTACTTTGCATAGGCGATGTATGCGTCCCTGGTCCATATCTACAATCAGTGTTTGAACCTTATTCCACCCAATACGCAGCGCCTCTGGTTCCCATGACCCGGCGGCGATTAACACGAGAGCATCGAACACTTCTTCATTGAGTCCGGCGGTATTGACGAGTATATCGTGGCGGCGTTTAATGGCATCCGCCAATCGTCCAAGTAACATTGGATCTTTTTGTACATGTTGCGTGAGATGGGCAATGCCAAACGCAACGTGGCGTGCCTCATCCTGTCCGACCAGGCGCGCGACCTGCCGCGTGACTGGATCTGGCGCATGTTGCTGTAAAAACCTTAACAGCGTCAAAAAACTACCTTCCCCAAGTACCGATAACAGCATCGCCGATAGCGCGAAATCCGTCTCATCAATCAATGTTTTGAGTGATGACTGGCCACCTGCAGTCGACAAACCAAGCTTCGGGCGTCGCAATAGTGCGCGCCGTGTGAATACATCAATATGACGCGCCTCGTCTGCAGCCTGAATAGCGAGCAGCTGCATCACTTCGCGAAAATGTGGATGTACCTGTGATGCAAACCGTGCTGGAATCACCAGCGCCGCCGTTTCGTTCTCGATCAAGTAAGTCATTACTTGTACAACCGCATCTTCTACTTCATCAAGCAACTCAAAAGGTTCTTCCCAAGGAATCGCTGTGGCAGGATTCCATTGAGCTGCCGCAGCCTGAGCATATAGTTTAGCAGCTTCTTTGGCCCACACTTCGGCGCGCGTATCGAGTGGGAAATCAATAGCTGGCGCGCCAGCTTCAACGGTCGCACTGCGGCCTGCTAACCCCCAATAGGCGTTTGCTTGTTCTTCTGGAGCGGTGGCGTCACCAGTAGATTCGGCACCGCGCCAGCGCCCAACTTCAGTGCTACCACGGTGTATCACCGCGATAGGGCCATCTGTAGTTTTTGCAATTTCGATGGCGTGACCTTGCGCACGACACCATGCACGAAGATGAATAGCGAGTTCAGATGCGTTGCCATACACAGCGACGGGAGTGTTCACGGCCATTGTGTGCAGCGCTCGTTTCACTAACAAATGCCCGCCTTGATCCAGCCCCAAGTCACCAAGCTCGACGGTGCACATGTCATGCCCGGTCATGGGTAGGACTTGCTCACTTTATCGACGAATGCATCAATTGTTTTAAATCGATCGATGGCCCTGGCTAACAGTGCGTATTTCTCAGTACGACCTGGCTTCCACATTTTCAATCCTTCAAGATCCAACAACGGTCTCACTTGTGGGTCGTCGTAAGACATTGACAGCAAGAGTTCACAAAAACGTGCGACAGTATCTTCAGGCATACCATCCAGCATCGTGAAATTACAATGATCATATTCATCGGTCTGCGCAAGAATACGTGTGCTATTTGGCGGAAGTGTGCCTTCCCGTGAAAACAGCAGGTGGTTACCGTCGATCATACATGCCGCATCTACTTCACCTTCAATCAATGCCTTGGCCGCATGACGTTCACCCCCGACATGGTCACCGTGCTTACCGACAAGTACATCAAACGGTCGTACAAAAAAATCCTTTTTCGGCTCAAGCCCCGCCTCTGCCAAGTGCAAAAGTGGGATTAATGTGGCCTGTGGCGAGTCAGAAGCCCCTACAGCAACGGTCTTGCCGCGCAAATTTTCGATCGACTGGATCGACGAATCACTGCGTACGACAACGATGCTGGTGAGATTGCAATCAGTGTCGCGCATGGCAATTGTCTGGATCTTGCGTCCAGTTTTAGCGGCAATACGCTCGGTCTGTAACCATGCCAGCGGGGAGTTCCACGCAATGTGAAAGTGTCCGGCAAACTGCCCCTCGACTTGCCGTTCATAATTTGAATACAGGATATAGTCGAAATCAAAGTCGTGCTGTGCAAACCATTTTTGGAAACCATCCCAGATGGTGACAACTTTCGGGTCGTAGGCGACTGCACCTATTAATAAAGTCTTAGACATAGCTTGTTTTCTCAAAATATTGGCAGGCCACAAATGGCCTTGCCGATGAAGTCGTACAATTGATCCGTTGTTGGCGCCATGACTGTACCTGCACGAGCATCGCGAAACCGTCGCTCCACGCCAACTTCACGGCGAAACGCAGCGCCGCCGCAAACACGCATCGCGGTATCCAGCACCTGGGTTGAAGACTCTCCCGAAGAAGCCTTGCATTCTAGGACGCGCAGTATCACATCTTCGCGATCAGTTTCCATTGCGCGAAGCGTATCAAGCCACAGACAGCGTGTTTGATCAGTTGTAATTCGCATCCGTGCCAGATAAGCCCTGATAGTTGGAAGATTGCACAACGCTGAATCAAGGTGCTCATGGCGAGTTTTAGCTGCGTGATTACATGCGGCAGTTGTTGCACCCTCCATAAGCCCGATTCCGGTGGCGGCTGTTAAGACGCTAAATAGAGGTAGTACAGTTTCAAGCATGATCGCAAGACCGTTGCCATCTTCACCGAGCATGTGATGCTCAGGAATCAATGTGCTCTCGGCAGTAATTGGCGTAGAATCGTTACCACGCAATCCTAGACCATCAAAATTACCGGCTATTGAAATGCCGCTGCTGCTGCTCGGTACAAGCCAGATCGTGCTAACACCCTCAGCAGCAACCGGCTTGCTTGACCATACATGAAGCGTTGCATGGTGGGCCGAAGTGACCCAGCTTTTCTTGCCGTTCAAACGAATGCCATTCTGGTCTCTGGTAGCCGTACTAACAGGTGCCCAGAAGTGACTACGCGACCCAGTCTCCGAGAAAGCCAGACTACCCAGATGTTTGCCCTGCGCAAGCTGCTTGCGTACTTCCTCAGATGCATATTTTTCTATAACCGCCGTAGCGGAATAGTGCATGCAAAGCACCATCGCTGTCGACCCACACTCACGAGCGAAGCGTTCAACAACCATGGCAGCAGCACGCGGACCTTCTCCCATACCACCGACACTCTTTGCGCAAATGAGTCCAAGCAATCCTGCATCACGCAGTGCATCCATTGCTTCTTGTGGAAATGCGCCTGCTTTGTCTACTTCACTCGCATTTTTCGCAACAATCTCTGTTGCAATTTTTTCTACCGTATCAAAATATTCAATCATGTGTTTCCTATTGAAGCATCACACCATTATAAGCAGAACTTAATTAATGGAATCAGCCCCTTTTCTTTTTCTTGTGTTTATATGCCGAACAGAATTTGAGTCGCAATTTGCAAACTCTGGCCATGTTGAATTTGTGGTGCCAAAGGCTTACGAATTATCAGAGTGAATTTTAAATCGTTTTGATTCTTTATGTTGAAGTAAAGGACATTGTATTGAAGTTATCTTGGTTTTAAAGATATTGTTTTGGTTTTGAACCCTGAAGTGGTTGCCTTTGGCTGGAGTTGATCATGGTTACCATATGGGCCCGTCAGTCATTACCAGAATCTGAGACAAAAATCCTGCTCATTAAGCATCCTCATTGTCATCAGCCAATCACAGCAAGGACTCCTAATCTAACGGGCTTCAATCGATTCTTGCTCGGCTTTAAATAGCGCGTAAGCATTAAACTACCTTAAAGCGCAATTCTGGTAACTTGGCAATTTCAGCAAGCACTTCGTCTCCTTTTGCTAGCGCCCCGACGCCTTCCGGAGTACCGGTAAATAATAGATCGCCAGCCCGCAGTGTAACGAGTTTAGATAATGTGCTGATGATTTCGGCAAGGTTCCAGATCATTTGACTAGTATTGCCATGCTGACGTTGGTGGCCATTTACGGTTATATTGATTCCTAAGTGGCTTGCATCACCAACTTCAGAGGCTGGCACAAGTTCAGACACTGGCGCTGAATAATCAAAACCTTTTGCCATATCCCATGGCCGACCCTGCTTTTTGGCCTGGTTTTGTATATCTCTGCGGGTCAGATCCACTCCAACTGCATAGGCGTATATATAGTCCAGCGCTTCAGAGACAGGAATATTTTCACCGCTCTGTCCTATGGCAACTACGAGTTCTACTTCATGGTGTAATTCCGCAGTGGCGGGGGGGTAAGGTATTGCACTAGATTGGCTGGCAGCATCGGCTGGTTTGGAGAAGAAAAATGGTGGGTCACGATCTGGTCTACCGCCCATTTCACGTGTATGGGCAGCATAATTTTGTCCCACACAGTAAATTCTATGAACTGGGTACAGTCGCTGCCCATCACGCATCCGGATTTTATTGGTAAGAACAAGATGTGTAACAGATAAATGCGCGTCACTTCCCATAATTTTGGAATGTACTCGAAGCCGGGTTGGCTGTCAAACACACTATAGCAGGATAATTTGTTTTGGTTTATAACTTATTAATTGTTCAGTATTTATAATACTGACTTGTACTGACCCGAGGTGGGAAATTAGTCTAATCTGATTTAATTTTGCAATACCCGGTAGGCCTGAATAATTTACCTTTGTCATTCATTAAGGAGATCCTGATGACGTTTTAAAAAAACTATCATTTATATTGACATGGTTTTTTGTTTCCAATATTATGGAAATATGGAAATGGATATTGTAATTAAAGCGCTGGCCGCCCTAGCGCAAGAAACTCGCCTCACAATATTTCGTGTGTTAGTTCGGTCTGGCGAATCGGGGCTTGCGGCTGGTCAGCTTGCAAAGGAATTGAACATTCCTAATGCAACGCTATCTTTTCACCTGAAGGAATTGACACATGCAGAACTGGTCATTGCTCGACAAGAAAGCCGCTTTATTTATTACTCGGCGAATTTTGCAACCATGAGTGCGTTATTGGGTTATCTCACTGAGAATTGCTGCGCCGGGATTTCGTGCAGTCTCGCTGAAGTTTGCTGTGATGAAAAGAACAGTTGAATATTTGACTAAAGAAATATCATGATGAAAAGCTTTCATGTCCCTATCTCAGTCGACAATCTTCAGACGAACATCCATTTCTATTCTGTGTTAACTGGACCATATCGAAACTTTATTACCTCAACCATTGGAGAATCAAAATGACAACTATTCATGTATTTGACCCTGCTTCATGCTGTAATTCAGACGCTTGCGGTTCCGACGTAGACCAAGAGCTGGTTGGTTTCTCTGCAGATGTAGATTGGTTAAAACAGCGCGATATTGCAATCGAGCGTTTTAATCTGGAACAGCAACCCATGGCTTTTGCGGATAATTCTACGGTGAAAGCATTCCTGGAACGTTCTGGCGCTGAATCGCTGCCATTAATACTGGTAGGCGGAGAAGTGGCACTGGCAGGCCGCTACCCGCAGCGTAGCGAACTCGCGCGCTGGGCGGGGATTCCTCTTGATGAAGAAGCTGAAGAATCAAGTTGTTGTGGCGGCTGTTGCTAAAATAAATGCTGCCTGCCGCATGACACAACTCAGATTTCTCAATCAATCGCCGCGTTTCTTGTTTTTTTACCGCTAAAGGCGGGGTTGAAAAACAGCCAAAATATTGATTGCCATTGCTGAGCACAAGGTCTAGTTTGTAGGCTACGAGTCTAGACCCCGCGCGCTGCGAATCGCACTGTCATGGCCTGTTTAATTTACCAGTTGTAGCTAAAAATAGCAGTTTGCACACGGCACGTCTGATATACAATGCACTCTCTAAAACCGGTACTAAATCAACAACAGTTCAAAATCAATTTACCCCTTTTCGCAATATATTTATCTTATTGGAGTCGTCCTATTCATGACTAAGCAAACCATTGTTGAGAGTTTTGCTGAATTATCTCATCCTGATGTGCTGGAAGAGTTTGACCGTGCCAGTTTAGAAGAACTGGTAGCTAAGTATGAAACACCCTTTATGGTGCTCGATTTAAGTGAAGTCGAATATCAGTATAAATCGCTAAAAGCAGCGCTTCCTGGGGTAAAGCTTTTTTATGCCTTAAAATCCTTATCCCACCCAGAACTAGTTAAACGCTTGAAAATGTTAGGTAGCTTTTTTGATCTAGCAACCATTGGTGAAATAGACCTAGTTGAGTCACTGGGTATTCGCGGCGAACAGTGCATTCATACCCACCCAATTAAGAAGGACAAAGAAATTAAACGTTCTCTTGAGTTCGGCTGTAACCGTATGGTAGTAGATAATATAGAAGAACTGAAAAAATTTATACCCTATGCCGGACAGGTAGAACTCATTATCCGTGTGAGTTTCCGCAGCAAACAAGCGGTGGTTGATCTGTCGCGTAAATTTGGCTGCGCATTAGAAGAATTACCCCTGATGACAGATATGGCAAAGCAACATGGCATTGACGTAGTAGGCCTTTCGTTTCATGTGGGTTCACAATCACTGTCTCCCATGACACAGGCCAATGCAATACGCTCCAGTGCAGCCGCAATGAAAACCATGAACAGTGTAAACTGGAAATTCCTGGACATTGGCGGCAGTTTCCCTGTTTCCTACCAGGAAGCTGTTTTACCCATCGATGATTTCTGTATCCCTATAATGGAAGCGCTGAGTGAATTACCAGAGGGTATTGAAGTATTTGCTGAGCCAGGGCGTTTTATATCTGGACCAGCCATGATTGAAGTGGTGTCTATAGTGGGTAAAGCAAAACGTAGCGCTAAAACATGGTACTACCTGGATGATGGCGTGTATGGCGGATTTAGTGGACAGATGTTTGATCATGCTAATTATCCCCTAGCACCGTTAAAGCCATTTGATGCTACCGGTGAGTTTTTGCCCAGTGTATTAGCAGGCCCAACCTGTGACAGCATTGACGTAGTGGCTGAAGATATTGAATTACCTGAAATGGAAATTGGTGACATATTAATAGGCAAAAGAATGGGAGCCTACACTATTGTCTCTGCGACGGAATTCAACAATTATCCAAAACCCAAAGTAGTGGTAGTAGAAGATATCTTTGATCCTGATACTGAGAGTCTTTAAAACTGAAAGTATTGGAGTCAGCATTTAAAGCATACTGACTTTAGCTCTTTAATAGAACTGACATAAAAAATAGTTTTGTCGCATTAAGCGAGATTATTAATACCTTCGTGTAGGCTGCTGACATTGAAACAATGGTGAGGCTACATGCTGGCTGTAAAAGCGGTGCGATTTCCGATTGAGGTGATTCTGGTTTGCATCCGATGATACGTGGCATTCGTTAAATTGGTGGTTCTAGGAAGAAATGATGAAGGAGCGTGGTTTATATGTAGGTCATTTACAGTGAGCCGTTGGGCGAAGCCGTCGTGTGCGAATTGCTATTTTAAAGCTGCAACTGACAAATTAAATAGTCCACGACAGATAGATTTCCAGCGGATATTTCTCAAAGGCATCACTTCATTTGAAATATCATCATTTGCTGCTTTTTGATTCGGCGTTTTCTTATTCAAAGATAAGTGCACTTTCTTTTCATTGTAGTCGTTTTGATATTAATCCAGTTTTTTAGCCAGATCTTTTGTATTCCTAAGCCTACCTAGGCTAAATATTGTCGAGTCCGATATCCCGCCTACAAATGGTATTGTCAAGTTAACCCTACCTGCGCGACAACGAGATGAAAAATTTGGTTGGTGCGGACACTTATTTGATGAAATTGATACGTTATGTTGCGCTCAATCCAGGAAGGGCACGGATGGTTGATCATCCAGAGAAGTGGTCATGGAGTAGCTATAATGCAATGGTAGGGAAATTTCAGCGCCGCCCACCTGCGCTGCCGCTGGAAAAAATAGCGCAGGCTCATGCTAATCGTAATAAAGCCATTGTGGCAATATATGCGACTGGCGAATATAGTTACTTAGAGTCCACTCAAAAACAATAACTCATTGATTGTGAGTAATTATTTGTTGTTTTATGGTATAATAATGCAAGCAAAACAACGAGATAACTCAAAAAAGCTTGCACATGATCACATACAAAAGTCAAAAGCAACTCA
>JAJFJH010000157.1 GCA_021774155.1 Nitrosomonas sp. | reverse complement strand
TAAGCACATCAGCATGGTCAGTGATATTCGCTGTGGTACCGTGAGCAACAATACCAGAAGCGGGGATCAGTGTAGAGGCTGGTGGTATCTCGGCTGTGTACGCTAAGAACTCCACTTCAGCGCCAGTGGGTTCAGGAAAACCAATACCAGACTGCACAACGGACGTAGGAAGGGCTGTAATGGCTCTCTCTGTCTCGTCACGCAGCTGTTGGAGCATCATGACACCACGGTCAAGGGCTAGCTCATGGCTCTCTGCGGGGAAGGGATCGCCAGCAACATAGTCCGTCTGCTGCTCGAACGTCATATCCCTGATGATCGCTACTTGTGCGAGGTTTGGTGGAGGAGTAGTGAAGGTAATCTCCCCACCGGCAGCAACACCAGCCCCCGTTACTGTGTAGTCCGTATCCAGTACCTGCGGGATGTCCACACTTGTACCGTCAAGCCGTATAGACACGGCAAGATCAGCATTCGCTAGGAACTTGAAGGTGACGGTGAAGGTAGTATCTACACCATCACCAACATATTGGTCACGAGTTGCTGTGTCATTAACGGTCATTATTGGTCCCTTATCGCTTCGGTAGCCCTAAGACCACCTTGTATTTGTATACCGTTGTAGAGTGGCAGAAGGCCTAAGAAGGCCCGAGCGTCTGATTCATTAGGCTCTTCCCCGCGAAAGGCAAAGTCAGAGAAGGCGTTAAGACTTCGGTAGCCATCTGCGCCAAAGTTAAAAGACGCTCCAAAGAAGGTATTTCCAAACTCTTCAAGAGTGCCGCTGCGCCTTGTGTCAATACCAATGGCTTGCTCAAGCGCGTGGCCAGTGACCCCGTTCGCTACAGAGAAGAGCTTAGGGATCATCCCAGGCGCACCGCTGTAGTCAAAGGCGCGTACTCCAAGCTCTGCTGCGGTAAACTCTCTATCATCCCCTCTCAACTTACGTTTGAGAGTGTCCGCGAGAAAGGCTACATTCATGGCAACGAAGAGATATTCAAAGGATTTAAAGGCTGCACCAGCGTCCTTAGATGCAAGGTTCTGAGCAAGGGGTAGTAGCGTCTTGATTGAGGAAGACATGACGAAGGAGTGAAACTGCAACATCATGGCAGCAAACTCATTTGACACCATTGAGATGGGACGATCCCCAGGCTCAACCTTATTCAACATTGTTGCGCCATGTTGATTTAAGGCACGGTAATACTTACCGGCTAAGGCTGGATCATCCCAATCACTAGCACGTGCTCCATGAGCATCAATCTGTTTTCCAATAGCGCGAAGATCGTCTTGAGAGATACGGAGTTGGGCGTAGTCACCAATCTCTCGCTGAGACATAGAGCCACCACGGTTAAGTTTTCTAGCTTGCTTCTCCATATTGCCATGCAAGACAAAAGCATGGTTCGTATCCATGATGTCATTCCAATACCGGATGCCATTGACCTTATTTGAAGCATCAAACGCGACATCCATGAACCCGCCAAATCCCTCATCAAGGAAACCTAAGTCAGCTTGAGAGATAGAGCCCGTCATCCTATCAGTAGCTAACAAAGCATGTTGCATGTTCTCACGAAGGAGCTTGCCTTTGCCAGCATCTAACTTTGCAACGTGAGAAGCAAATGGCATCCACCCATCACGAATAGTAGGAGTCATACCATACATGAGGATAGGTCGTGCAATATCAGGCAGGGAGGTAAGTGTCACCATACCCAACTTTGTAATACCAATACCCTGGCGTACACGGTGCCCAACCCGAGAGGCTGTGTTCTCGGGCATCTTGTTTAATCCACGAAGTTCCTCAATAACATGCCGCGCATCCTTAGCATCCTTCTTCAATCGCTTCCGTAGATTCGGACGGTCTTTTGCTGCTGACCGTTCAATCTGGTGGTTACCTCTCCACTTCAACATCCCGATTAACGTATCACCTGCTGTGTCACCAGTCGCGTTCACTAGCACAGCATCAAACCCTACGCTATTGATATAGCTATCAAGTATCTTCCTAGGGTCATTGACAAGGATACCCAACTCATCAAGGAGATGGTCTTGGATGATGACGCCACGCTTCTTCGTTGCCTTTGCGGAAGTCGGCATCCCATCAATGCCATCAAAGACCGGAGAACGCCCACGAGGCATATTCATCCAACCATTAACAATTTCACTGGCTCCGTTGTAATCGGTGTCCAACTCACGCATCAGCAACTCAATGACCTCATCATGCTTCTTCATTAGCATACGTTGGTCAATCACGCGAGTCACGTACCCTTGAGCAGTCTTGAAGGTAGCAGCCTTCAATGAGCCTACTGTAGCTTCTGGCCCCCAAAGCCCTGCTCTAATACCCATTTCCAACACTTCATCCATTGTTGCCCGCATAGCCTTTGCGCCAGCAGCAATGAATTGGTTAGGGTTGGTTTCAATAAGGTCTTTCCGAAGGGCTTTCACCACATCAGAGCCAAACTTTCTAGCCCCCTTACGGCCCTTAGTCGCTTGACCAGCTTTTATAGCTGCCTCGTACTGTTCATTAACCTTAGCAAGGGTGACATTCGCCTTTGCGCGGAGTGCATTACGGCTCTGAATAAGCGGTACATCAGAAGGGATGATCCCTTGTTCAGTCCCCACTGTACGACCAACGTTCTGTAGAAGTTGTTGTACAGCATCCCTAGAGCCATAAAGAGGGGAGTTAGCTAACCGCTGGTTGGGAGAGAAGTTCTTAACAATGTGATTAACGCCAAGAGAGGACGCTTGGACAGAGAGAGCAGCCTCCTCCTCTGTCTTGAGGTCTTGCTCAGTAAACTTCCGGTTATCTTGCTTAAGGTCTGCATGACGGTCGCTTTGTTTACGACCCTCTTTGAGCACATCAGCCCAGTTGACGTTATCGCAATGACCTAGGGACATTCAAGCCTCGGCTGTAACACATCCGTGTCAGTTTTGATCCGCTTACTCATATTCATTTCTTTGAACTTACGCTCAAGCGTCTCAGCAGTAACTTCTGCCTGTGCTGCTTCTTGCAGGGAAGCATGTTCCTTGCGGACCAACCGTTCAATCTCAACAAGCTCATCATCGGCAGCGCCCAAGGCAGTAGCCCGCGCCCGCATGACTTCAACAGCCTCATCGACAGGGCCGTTTGTTCCTACAGCCTTCTTTGCCTTGATCTGTTTATCTACGTGCTTCTGTAGTTTAAGAAGTCGGTTCATCTTCGCTTTCATATATACCAACTCACCAGCCCCAACACGAGCAGACCCTTGAGCAAAACCCTCAATCTGTTCACTAAGACGCGCTATCTGTCGAGAGAGAGCGCCTGAAACAGCAGAGGCTTGTTTCTTCAGACGAGCGGTGTTCTTCACAGCTTCATCTTTTGCTATCTCTTTTTCGAGTTTCTGGAGAGCGGTCTTTGCTTTTTTAAGCGCGGCATTCGCTTCCTTAGACTTGCCTGCTTGGAACTTTTCAACTTGCTTCTCTAATTCTTCGCGTCGTGCTATACGCTCATTACGAGCCTCTGTGCCTGCTTCGAGTTTAGCTTTGGCCTCTTCAATGAACTCCGTTTCTTTCTGCTCCTGTGCGGCCTGCTGCTTTTTATGCTCAGCCAATCGAGCCTTCGCCTCTTCAGATGTCTCAGCTAATCGCTTTCCTTCTGGAGTGAGTTTTGCTTCAGGGGTCCTAGACTCTATGGAGGTTTGTACACGATC
>JAJFJH010000156.1 GCA_021774155.1 Nitrosomonas sp. | reverse complement strand
ACTGCGATATCCTCGAAACTGGTAATGATTCTTATCGATTTAAGCACCGTAAAAAGATGCTTGAAAGCTGATTAAATAACTCGACAACTGGAAACTTTTCGGTGTTGATAGGTGGTAATTTTTGGGTGTTGATTGACACATAAAAACCATACTTCAAAGCTATCTCGTATTTTTTTTGCAACAGAACTAAGGTCTGCGATATTAACAAAATGGAATAAATTATGAATGAAAATTTAATTCCAATATTAAGGATGCTTGAAATATTATTAGTTGTCAGTTATGGCGTGGCGGCATAGCAATTTACCTCGGTTACAAACTTTTTCACTATTTACTACAACAAAAAAATTACGAAGGGAAATGGAACTTCCTGGCATGAGCATTGTATTAACACTGGTTAGGCTGGGTATCTTCTTTCTTGCCTTTGGTGCCATTATTCTCATTCACAACCTGGATAAAAATTAAAGCAACTTCAATATGTAAAAAAGGTCTATGGAGAAAATATTAGAGGTGCATTGTATGAGGACATTCACCACTATTTATTGCCAAATGAGCTTACAAATAGGTGAAATGGCCATACCAGCGTTATCCGTAAGACTCTTTGACGATATGACGCTTGAAGTCATGGGGCGAATGCATACTATTCCCAATGACGTAGTGACGTGGTTTTTAGCGGCCAGATTCTGCAAGACAACAATCCAACTACGCACCCACTCTCAGCTGACAGACTTTTTGCAATTGCAAGCAAAATCGAGGAAAATCCTACGTTATTCATTTCAAAAGAAAGTGAAAATAGTTTAAGTATTAAAGAGATTTTGTCTGTCGACATTAATATTAAAGCCATCGCCGGCGAAATAAATACAACAAAATATTAGAAAGATCATTCCGCATTTTTTTAAAGCAGAAAAATACATGAATAACAACATTGGCTGGCAATTTGATAACAGTTATGCCCGCTTGCCTGATTCGCTTTATGCACGACTAAACCCGGTGTCAGTGCGTGCACCACGTTTAGCTATATTAAATGAAGCACTCGCTAAAACATTAGGGTTAAATCTCCACTCTCTACCTGAACAAGACGCGGCTTTATTGTTTGCAGGTAATGCATTACCTGACGGCGCACAACCCATTGCACAGGCTTACGCGGGTCACCAGTTTGGCAACTTCACGATACTGGGTGATGGACGAGCAATATTGCTTGGCGAACATATCACACCGACAAACGAGCGATTTGATATTCAATTAAAAGGCTCAGGTCAAACACCTTTTTCACGGCAAGGTGATGGTCGTGCAGCGATTGCCCCTATGCTACGCGAATACATTATCAGCGAAGCGATGCATGCACTTAATATTCCCACCACACGTAGTCTAGCTGTCGTCACAACGGGTGAATCTGTGATACGGGAGGTGGCACTCCCTGGCGCCATTTTGACGCGTGTCGCTGCAAGTCACATCCGTGTTGGCACGTTTGAATATCTAGTCAGAACAGGGAATATTGAAGGAATCAAGACCCTTGCTGATCACGTGATTCAGCGTCATTATCCTGGTCTTAGTGAAGCAGACAATCCTTATCTAGCGCTTCTAAACCATGTGATAGATCGCCAAGCATCGCTAGTAGCCAAATGGTTACTGGTTGGTTTTGTTCATGGCGTGATGAACACGGATAATATGACCATTAGTGGCGAGACCATTGATTACGGTCCTTGTGCATTTATGGACACATATGACCCGAATACCGTATTTAGCTCAATCGATCATTATGGTCGATACCGCTATGGTAAACAGCCCGACGCAGCACAGTGGAACCTTGCACGCTTTGCTGAAACGTTGCTACCCATATTGCATCCAGAACAAGAACAAGCCGTAGCGATAGCGGAAAAAGCCATCCATGCTTTTCCTGAAATTTTCCAGAATTATTGGTTGGCGGGAATGCGCAAAAAACTGGGTTTATTTACTGAAGAAGTAGAAGACTCTCAGCTTTTTGAAATACTACTGACATGGATGCAAGGACACCAAGCTGATTACACTCATACCTTCCATTCGTTGGCTTCAGAATCCATACCCACTGACGATCAGTTTAATAATTCTGCGTTTATTGAATGGCATACACGCTGGCAAGTAAGGCTCTCACGCCAACCCAATTCTAAAACATCCTCAATCAATTTAATGCTGGCGAATAATCCGGCTATCATCCCGCGCAATCACCGCGTTGAAGAAGCACTCGCTACCGCGTCTGAACAAGGTGATTACACACGAGTGCACCAACTGCATGCTGCCGTGACAAACCCCTATGCCGACATACCCGAGTATTATGCTTATCGTACTCCACCGCCACCATCAGATCGCGTTTATCAAACATTTTGTGGCACGTAAACTGATCGAATAACATATCAATTGCGATTAAATCTAATGACAGGAATTATTTATGCTTATTAAAGACACCATCGAGCGCAAACTGCAGATATTACAACACGAGTTTTTAGAAGTAATTAACGAAAGTGATAATCACAATGTTCCACCAGGATCTGAATCTCATTTCAAGGTAACTGTGGTTTCCAATGCGTTTCAAGGAAAAATGCTGATAGCGCGTCATCGAATGGTTAACGAAATCTTAGCTGACGAGCTTGCACATTCTATTCATGCGCTTGTTTTGCACACCATGACGATGGAAGAGTGGTTTAAAAAGGGTGGCAAGCCCCATGAATCTCCACCATGCCTTGGCGGTTCAGCATCTGAGAATACTTAATCCATAATGTATGATTAAGTGGTAAGCACAAATTTCATCGCGCTTGATCGGAACTGTTATCGAAGATTCATTGCGACACGGGAATCCCCACAAATTCGGGAAAAGCACCCTAACCTATTGGCAAATTATTCTGTATTTCCAAAAATACAGAAATAAAAACAGAATTAAGGAGATGCAAAACTTAATTAATTCTTTAATTCCGAAATTAAGAAGGCGCCAATTAATTCTGAGCCAAATGGATGATGAGATAAAATCTTTCAAATTAAGGCAAAAATTGCATGTAATAACCAGATATTGCCAAGATTCGCAACAATAATATGGACGAGCTGTCAGACATTGGCTCATGAATTATTCGGCGCTTCCTTATTATGAACAGGATCTTGTTCTTGCTCCTCGTCGTTGTCGGGAATTTTGACGCCAGAATTGTCGTAACCCACAGAAGCAAAAACTAGCTGGATTGCTTGGCACTGTTCTTTTGGTCGGAGGTGTCGCTTTGTATATCTTACATCCGCATCCATCCCCATCCCTGCATCTACAGAGGCGCTAACTAGTGAGCTTTTGGCTAGCAGATACTGGGAGTTCCGTCATGGCGAAGGAGATGTTATTTCATCTCAGGTAAAACTACATTCCAACGGCACGATAGTTGGGATTGATCACCCTAATGAATCTACTTTAGCATTCGAAAGTGATATGTTGGTTTTTTATCATGCAACTGGGGTACCTTCTACTCACTTTCACTACTGTCCCGTTAACTTTCACAACAAGTTCATCTGATAGTTGTTAGTATTCTTACTGGTGAGTGGGTCCTCTATTCTTACTGGTGAGTGGGTCCTCTCGCAATAAAGCCATGAGATGACGTTTTTCAAACAAACTCAGCTGCAATAGCCGCAAGATCTGTTGCATACTTTTCTTCATTCTGAACTGAAATTTAATGAATGCCAATAGCGGATATACGCATACAGCTATCCAGATTTGAATCATCACTACGTTCTTACTTGTCCCAACAAAAGTCTTAATCTTCAGGTTCTGCTCGATCATTCGAAGAACAACCCCACCTGCCAACGCGCCTTATAGATATCAGCAATAATTTTGGCTGACAGCTTGAAATTGTTGATCAGGAAAACATAATGTTTGCCAGTTTTCTCTATCAACGCTTGAGCATATCATCCGTGGCATTGATTCAAACACCATGTAATTTTTATTGTTGTAGGCTACTAAATCAGCAACATATATTCTGATTTCTTCACTCATGACTCTTTCTCCTTACATGCGTTAATTGACTGCAAAAAGTAAGAACAAATTGCATATTTTATTAAGACAGGCTTGACTTTACAATTTCACATGTTACATTGTAACCTGTGAAATTGTAAAAATAAAAGGAAAGTCATGAGTCAAGTAATTAGAATTCCAGCAAACATATATTCTCGCTTAGAGAAACACGCAAAAGGATTTGACACACCAGCAAACGTTATAGAAAAACTACTCAATCACTATGAAGGTATTGATCGAACCCTTACTCAAAAACAAATTATTCAGACACCATCAAAAGATAGAGACACTAAAAAGTATAGCTTTAACAACAAAACTTACGGCAAAGGTAGACTAGTTTTAGCAATAACAAAGGAATATATATCTAACAATCCGAATACTTCATTCGATGAGTTACTAGAAATTCTCCCAAAAGATATTCAAGGCTCTACTGGTGTTTTCAGTCATCAAGAAGATGCTCAAGAAATTTATGCAAGGACAGGACATAAGAGACATTTTATAAAACCTAATGAACTTATTCAGTTATCAGATTGTGTTATTGCAGTTAGTACTGAATGGGGTACAAGTAATATAAACAACTTAATTAATCAGGCACAGTCTTTCGGTTACACCATATCACCTACTTAGAGTCCACTCAAAAACAATAACTCATTGATTGTGAGTAATTATTTGTTGTTTTATGGTATAATAATGCAAGCAAAACAACGAGATAACTCAAAAAAGCTTGCACATGATCACATACAAAAGTCAAAAGCAACTCA
>JAJFJH010000155.1 GCA_021774155.1 Nitrosomonas sp. | reverse complement strand
TTATTTCAAGTGAACGATATGAAAGAAGTTATTGAAGCGTTACATAAATTTCGTGATGATCGTGATTGGGCGCAGTTTCATAATTCAAAAGATCTTGCTTTGGCGCTGAATATTGAAGCAGGTGAGCTTTTGGAAGTTTTTCTCTGGAAGTCCTCTGAGCAGGCTGATGTGGATAAAGTGAAGGAGGAGCTTGCGGATGTTCTTACGTTCGCTTTCTTGCTGGCGGATAAGTATAATTTTGATATTAAACAAATCATACTTGAGAAGATCGAACAGAATGCCCTGAAGTATCCGGTATCAAAATCAAAAGGTGTCGCTAAAAAATATACCGAGTTATAAGAAGGCTGTTGGTATACAAATAAAAGGTTATCTTGTCGTTAGCTGCCATAGTGAGGTAAGTTCTGCTGCACGAGCCGTGTGCAGTGGGTCGTTGGCATCAAAAGCACGCGGGTGCTGTGGCTTCACATCCGATTTGTCAATAACCTGTAAACCGGCGTTGTCTATCGCGGCAAGCAGTTCATCGTGAGTACGTAGCCCTAGATGCTCAGCAATATCAGAGAGAATTAGCCAGCCTTCTCCGCCGGGTAACAAGTGGGCTGAGAGTCCGTTGAGATATCCAAACAACATGCGATTTTCTTGGTCGTATATGGCATGCTCAAGCGGTGAGCTAGGTCGTGCTGGAATCCATGGTGGATTGCATACAATCAATGAGGCTCGTCCTTCTGGAAAAAGGTCTGTTTGTGTTAAGTCAACCTGTTCGATGATACCTAATCGAGTTAAGTTCTCACGGGCGCAGTTAAGTGCTCGTTCATCATGATCAGTGGCAACAATACGCTGAATCCCCCGTTTTGCTAGCACGGCAGCCAGTATACCCGTACCAGTACCGATATCAAATGCGACAGACTGCATCTTGGTAGATCCGGGTAATTGGGTTTGGTTGACCAGCGCTACATATTCGTTACGAATGGGTGCAAATACACCGTAATGTGGATGAATATAGGCTTCTAATGTAGGAATATTCATGCCATTTTTACGCCACTCGTAAGCACCAACCATTCCTAGTAATTCACGCAATGATGCGATATATGGCTCTGTGCCTGACCCATAAACGTCGTCACAGGCTTGACGTGCATCAGGGGCGCGACGTAGCGGGATGCTGTGATCGGCGTCAAATGGCAATAACAGCATACCCAAAGTACGGGCGCGCTGTGATTGTGCGAGACGGTGGAGATGAAAGGCTTGGGCTGGAGTCGAGGCTGTTTTCTTTGCTTTACGTTTTTGTGGTTTTTTATCGATACGGCGTATTATTGCGTGAAGTAATTGGCGTGCATTTTGGAAGTCGCCACGCCATAGCAACGCATTGCCCTCACTAGCTAGGCGGAAGGCTGTGTCGGCAGTCATACGATCATCAGCAATAAATACATGTTTCGGTGGAGGTGTTTTTTTTTCCGAACGCCAGCGAGCGGATTTCTCTTCGCCAGCTTCGTTCCATTTGATAACGGGATATTTGCTCATGGTGAAGGCCCGTTGATTGATTTGAGCGGCTTAGAATAACATGAATGGGATGTTTAGGGATTTACAAGTGCTAAGTAATAATGATGGTTTCTTGTTGCTTTTAGCAAGTGAATGTAGCAAATGGACTGTAATTGCTACAACTGACCCATTCAGGATTGGCTATTCGTTGATTACTTTAAATACGCTTTCTTGTTTTACAGTTCTCTTTTTGCGAGTGGCAAATTTATACAAACAATAGATGCTTAAACCCAGTGCCGTGACCGATAATAGAACCGGTGATGGTGTGGGCAACTTAATATACCAGTGCCACCACTCAAGGCCTACAAATGCGACAAAAATGAAGGGTGTAATGATTAAAGGTATTGTGTCGTTGGTTAACGTGCGCTTGATGCTTTTCTTTATCGACCAAAATTGTGGAACATTAACCCAAGGAACTGCAATTGCCCACTTGTTTTTGATATTCCTTTCTAATCAATTATTTCTAGTTTCCAGACGGATGAGCGAATATTTCTTTCATGGAGGTTAACACTTGAGATTCGGTCGCTGTAATGGACTCTAACCTTAGCAGCAGAACATGAGAGTAATGAGGATTTTTTGGGCGTTTTGTATTTCAGAACAACATAGCTTCCAATTAGGTTCTCAAGTTGTTCGTTGTGATCGTCTTCAAAACAAAACCGCCATGGGTTTGTGACTAAATTAGGGGACTGATGTCCGATACTGATAAATGCGGTACTTTCTCTACCTAATAATATTTCACCAACAAAAGAACCGCCGAATGTATTTGTCTGGCTGACTTTACCTAATTGGCCTGAAGTGAAACCTTCAGTGTCAAAGATTGTTGGTCTTGCTAGGGTTACAGTGGGTATTAATGCTAAATGAAAAAACAAGACTGTGTAGCTGATACTGAAAAAAGGGGGTTTTATTTGAAATTCTCATGACGACCATAAAAGCTTTTAAAGAGATTGAATGTTCATAGTACCAGACTCATTGAGTCGTCAATTATGAACTTAAGTTAGCGGTCTTGATTAAGGATCAATGGGAAATCAACAAGAAATGAATACATAAAGCGTTTTTATGCTAGAGTTCATGGTTTACTATCTTTATTGAGCAAATCAGCTTATGGAAACGATGTACGAGTCTGAGCATACAAAGTTTATGCGTGAATTATTAGAGAAAGATCCTCAGCTG
>JAJFJH010000154.1 GCA_021774155.1 Nitrosomonas sp. | reverse complement strand
GTGCTTTTACGCAACTGCTCGGTGACATACATGGCCAATTCACGCAGGTTATTATCGCCCAGCTCGCGTACGGCGGATTCATTCTGGATTAAGGCACGATAAAAAGCGATTTCATCAGAATTTAAGCCTAGATTCTCCGCTTGCGCCAAGTCTTCCTTCATTTCCTTAGCTAAGGCGATTAGCTCTTCAATCACCTGTGCCGTTTCTATGGCGCGGTTATGGTATTTGCGTAATGTTTCCAGAATCCGGTCTGAGTATTTCATCTCAGATACCACATCGGTTTTCATGCGCGCTTTTATTTCGTCTCGCAGCAGTTTCTCTAGCAACTCCATTGCCAGATTTCTATGTGGCAGATTCTTTATGTCTTCCAGGAACTCATCCGAAAGCAAGCCGATGTTGGGTTTATCTAACCCTACCAAGTCGAATACATCCGTGACACCATCTGCAATAATGGCATTATCGATAATCTGTTTTAAGGCGGTATTTTTATCTTCATCGGTGCGGCGTTTATCAATCGTGGTAGATTTAATTATCGCGGCCTTTATTGCTGAAAGAAACGCGATTTCTTTTTTCAGGGGCTCTGCCTCATCCAAAGTGCCGGATAATGTATAGGCTTTGCTGATGGCAGCCATGACATCCAGAAAACGTTTTTTGCCATCTTCTAAACAGAGTATATGGTTTATCGCACCCGGCAATAATTTCAGCGCGTTAGTTTCATATTCGCTGTAATCAAAACCGTGCAACATGCCATGCACCACATCCAACTTTTCTAACAAAATGGCATAAGCTTCGTGGGTGTCAAGTGTCGGCGCGCCTTTGCCCTTGGACTCGGTGTAGGTTTTTAAGGCCTGCTTCAATTCATTAGCAATGCCGATGTAATCAACCACCAGGCCACCGGGCTTATCTTTAAACACCCGATTCACCCTGGCGATGGCCTGCATCAGGTTATGGCCCTTCATCGGTTTGTCGATATACATGGTGTGGCAGGCGGGTGCATCAAAACCGGTGAGCCACATATCCCGCACAATCACTAATTGCAGTGGATCGTTAACATCTTTAAAACGTTTTTCAAATAATTTTTTAGTTTCTTTGTTATAGATATGTGGCTGTAGCTTGGCTTTATCGGAAGCCGAGCCTGTCATGACGATTTTAATCGCACCTTTGGCGGGGTCTGACTCATGCCATTCGGGATTAATGGCGACAATCGCGTTGTACATGTCCACACAGATCTCACGGCTCATACACACAATCATGCCTTTGCCGGACTGTGATGCGGTGCGGGTTTCAAAATGACTGACTATGTCTTTACCCACCTGTTCCATGCGCGGCGCACTACCCACCAGCTTCTCGAGCGCAGCCCATTTTGATTTGGTGCTTTCGCGTGAAGCTAAATCTTCTTCATCTTCAATCACCTCATCGACTTCATCATTTAAGGTTTCTATTTCTGCCTGATTGATATCTAACTTCGCCAAGCGCGATTCATAATAGATCGGCACAGTCGCACCATCGTCTACCGCATCCTGAATATCATAGATCGACACATAATCACCAAACACCGCACGGGTATCTTTATCGGCCAGGTCTACCGGTGTACCCGTAAAACCAATAAACGAGGCCTTGGGCAAGGCATCGCGCAGATGTTTGGAATAACCATAGGTGTAATGGCCATTATTAGTATTCAACTTGGCCTTATCGCCATAATGGCTGCGGTGGGCCTCATCACTGATCACGACAATATTATGGCGTGCACTTAATACCGGGTGACTGGCTTCTTTTCCTAACAGCGAAAACTTCTGTATGGTGGTAAAAACAATGCCACCCGATTGTCGTGATGCGAGTATGTCGCGCAAATCATCCCGATCGCTGGCTTGTACGGGCGTTTGCTTTAAAGTCTCGGAAGCCATGCTAAAGGTGTTAAATAACTGACCATCTAAATCATTCCGGTCGGTCACCACCACAATGGTCGGGTTATCCATTTCCGCCTGCGCCAACAACTTCCCTGCGTAACACAGCATCAAAATTGACTTGCCCGAACCCTGGGTGTGCCACACTACACCCGCCTTACCAGAGCCTGGCTCAACCTTGCTGGAATAGTTTGCGCGATTTTCTGCCGCCCCCTGGCTTTGTGCGGCAATCATCGTGGCTTTTACCGCTTCACGCACCGCATGAAACTGATGATAACCCGCAATCTTTTTAATCAGTGCCTCACCATTTTGTTCAAATAAAATAAAGTAGTGGATGTAATCTAAAAATAAAGCAGGCTCAAAAAAACCTTTTATCAATGTCTCCAGCTGATAGTCAAACAACGGTTTATCATGTTCATTCGCTACGGTTCGCCAGGGCATAAACCATTCTTTATTCGCGGTTAACGAGCCTACCCTGGCAGTCAAGCCATCACTCACCACCAGCGCTTCGTTAAACACAAACAAATCAGACACTTCATCTTTATAGGTTTGTAACTGTTGATAAGCCGACCAAATATCGGCGTTACTGTCAGCGGGGTTCTTCAGCTCAATCACCGCCAACGGCAAACCATTAATAAACACAATGACATCCGGGCGGCGGTTACCTTTGTAGCCGGTAAGGGTGAATTGGTTGACAACTAAAAACTGGTTATTGGCAATATGGGTAAAATCAACCAACTGCACATAATCTGTCTTGGATTTATCGCCATCTTTAAATTCAACCTTCACGCCTTCCAATAAAAACTGGTGAAAGGCTTTATTGCTTTTGATGAGTACAGGGGTTTCAGGTTGAGCGATTTGGTGCGCGACATCTTCCAGTACAGAAACAGGTAACTGTGGATTGATGATTTGCAGTTGTTGAATCAGTCGGTCGAATAGAATGATTTGACGATAATCGCTACGTTCTGGGGCTTCTCCATCGGGGGCAATGACATAACCACTGATAGTGTCGTAACCGATGGATTTAAAGCAGTCGAGGGTGAGTTGTTCTAGTTGGTCTTCAGATATACCTGCCGACATTTGTCACTCCAATGACATGTGATGAAAAGAATCAAACTTACTATTAATCAGGCTATTTTGTTAATTTATGTCCTAACTTACTCAAGTTAAGGTATAAATAGGCGCTTATTTTTCTGTACATGTTGTTTAGCCATTGCTATACTGTCTTTAGTTCTCTGCCAGTGGCAGTAGAATCCATAAAGGCCTAACCGCTGAGCCCGCCTGGCGAATCAGCGGTTTTTTTGTGTCCAAAGCGGATTCATCTGAATCTTTCCGATAGTCCCTCCCGTTGCAACAAATGCCGTAACAAAATCTGCCCTGGTACCCCGTACTCGAATTATCACCACATAATTGCCCACGACAATGGCAACACGTCGGTCGTTTGCCGCACGCTTTTTCTTATTGTTCCAGCCTAAACGCAATTCGGAACCTGTATCTTGCAAAGCTGCATTAATCCAATCAATACGGTTAGCGCGTCGTATTGAAAATGTGTCATCTGGTGAATTAACTGACTCAAAAAAGCAATGATCAAACATTTCTTTTCGGAACCGCACATTAACTCCATCGAAAGTCTGAATCGTCCCGCGACAATAAACTCGTTCGAAATGCTGGCGATACTCTAACTCAGTTTGGTAATAAACCAGCGGTGGATAAGCCAACTTACCACCCCCCACCCAGGTTTATCATAAACACATTAAATTTTTGCTCAGAACGATAGGTTCCATGTATTGACTTGCCCAACGCCTGTTCTAGATGTGTTACCAACTCCCACTTAGCATTACCTGTCTTTAGATTATTATTGAGTCGGGCAGCAACTATACCCGTTAAAACATCAGCAGTCTGAATCAGGACAGACTCTCTTGAACGGGTTGCCTGCACATTAATTATCTCCGATGAAAGATTGGAATTAGCCAGGCAACGTGCCAGTTCGGAAAGACGCGTTCCCATCCGGTTACTTTTAAAATCACAAAACACGGCATATTGGTTAAAATCCAGGATCCAATGATGAATCATTTGATAGTAAAATTTATAAAAGCCCAGTTCCTGATCATTCCCATGAAAACATAACAAATCAACCTGCTTATGATCAACTGCAATGCAACGAAAACGGACACGATCACCCATAGACACAAACCAATCGGCAAGGTCGCGATAGAAGGCCAGTCGTGACGGTGATACCTTCTGCCACTTGAACTCGCCGCCGATTTTATGTTTGTCTCTTAACGTATGAATATCAGCTTTAGCCTGTGCCCTGTCTTCTGCCGCCAACCAAAGTCCGCCGATGACCATGTATTGAGCAGTTGGATGTTTTGAGCATAAAAGATCAGGGCGACTTTCATCACAATAAACTTCAAATTTCATGCCACGGCCTCAGTTTTTCTAGGTTTTTCATTTAGTGCAAGTTCACTAGAAAGAAGTTTTGGCAGAAGAGTATTTCTAATTTTTATTAACGTATGATTCTCATCATTATTGCTTTCCACCTTGTCATACAGTGTTTTTACATAGTCATCAAATACTACCAAAAGATTAAGACTTGGGTTTATCACTTCGATAGAATTTATCGCCCCTAAAAACAAACATTTTTGAACTGAACCCTCAGAACGTGCTATAGCAACATGAAGAAATCGCTTGCTTTTTATAAACTGATATAAAAATTCAGGTGTGCATCTTTTGAAGTCAGGCTTTATTATTGCAACGCTCCTTTGCAATTCATATGGAATTTCTCGCCTACGAATTATTGCTGCTTCCCCAATAGTCCCTACCGTTGTTAGAAGAACGTCGAATTCTGAGAGCTTAGTTCTCTTCCTAAGATTTAGCATTGTTTCTTTGTTGATTGTTCGCTCTGAATTACCAATAACCACCTGACCATTTTTAATATTTTTACAGCTCAACAAATAACAATCTCCGCCAGGACTATCTTTAACAGTTGAGTGTGTGCCATCTGTAATATTTGAAGTAACTTGATCAAGTGTTTTCACTCCCCACCCCTCCGGAATTTCACCCAACTCAGACTCAACCAAAGCATCGGGGAATAAGGCGGCGGTGGTTTTGAGTTGTTGTTGGGTTTCGGGGCTGAGTTGTTCGAGTTCTTTTAATGATTTACCACTGATGGCACACATGGCGGCGCGTTCTGGGTCTTGTCCGTTTTGTTTGGCTAGGATTTTGGCTTTTACGGGTTCGAAATCGACAAACCAGGATTTAAATATGGCCTGGGCGATTTGTTCGAGGGTCTGGTTGGTTTGTCGATTTAGTTCGATTTTGTCACTTAGGGTTTTTATATGATTCGCAATTTCAATTTGCTCATCTTCTGGAGGAATCGGAAGTAATACTTTTCTTAACTCGCTCTGTTTTATACCTTTTACAGTTGAACCAGATGCCCTTGATTCAAGCTGATGCTGTACATAACTACTCTGCATGGCAGATAGAAGAAAGTCATTATTTAAAACACCTTTCTTACCTCGCAACGTAACTATACGTTGTGCCAAAGCTACATTTGAATCTGTAAGCTGTGCAACCTCTCCTAAAGGTGCTTCTGACGTAACAACCACATCTCCAATTTCTGGCAACCCTCTCACCATCCAAGAATCATAATCACTTTCTGCAATAAATTCTGCGGGCTCTGATATGCGCCCACCTTTAACAATCTTTGCTGTTATTAATGGTATTCCTTCATTTGTCTTCTTTGGGGTTTTACCTCGATAGTCAATAATAGCTTCCATTACTTCTTCTAAAGGTAGTAATTGCCAGTGATCAGGAAAATCAGACATCGTAACCCAACCCCGCCAAGTTCTTTTTTATCTCCGCTTCTAATTGATCGCTTTCGTCTAACTGCATTTTTAACTGCCCCGTTAACCGTGCCATTTTTTCTGCAAAGGGCTCGCCATCATCTTCTTCTGCAGTTGCGCCGACATAACGACCTGGGGTGAGGACGTAGTCGTGTTTTTTTAGTTCTTCACGTTGGGCTGATTTGCAGAAGCCGGCTTCGTCTTCATAACCTTCGCCCATCTGCCAGTTGTGGAAAGTTTCGGTGACTTTGTTTAAATCTTCCTGGGTGAAGTCGCGCAGGACGCGGTCTTTCATGTAGCCTAAGTTACGGGCATCAATAAATAATACTTCGTGTTTTCTATCTCGCAGTTTTCGGCCACTCGCCGCTGTGTGCGCTGCTTTGTTTCTGGTTAAAAACCAGATGCAGGCGGGGATTTGGGTGTTGGTGAATAACTGGCCGGGTAGGGCGACCATGCATTCGACTAAGTCATTTTCGATAAGGGCTTTGCGAATGTCGCCTTCACCGCTGGTGTTGGAGCTCATGGAGCCGTTGGCTAATAACAGGCCCATGCTGCCATTGGGTGCGAGGTGGTAGAGCATGTGTTGCAGCCAGGCGAAGTTGGCATTACCGCTGGGTGGTTTGCCGTATACCCAGCGTGGGTCGTTGTCGTTGACGCCTGTGTCCCACTCTTTCATATTAAACGGCGGGTTGGCCATAACGAAGTCGGCGCGCAGGTCGGGATGCTGGTCGTTGGTGTAGGTGCTGGCGGGTTCTTTACCAAAGTTAAAGTCGATGCCGCGTATCACCATGTTCATGGCGGCGAGTTGCCAGGTTGTGTGGTTGGCTTCTTGCCCGTAGATGGAGACATCACCAATGCGGCCTTCGTGGGCGGTGATGAAATGTTCTGACTGCACAAAAAAACCACCGGAACCCATGGCGGGGTCGTAGACGCGGCCTTTGAAGGGTTCGAGCATTTGCACAATAAGGCTGACGATAGATTTGGGTGTGTAGAACTGGCCGCCTTTTTTACCTTCTGCCAGGGCAAACTGACCAAGGAAGTATTCGTACACATGGCCGAGGATGTCTTTGCTACTGAGGGTGGCATGGGTAAACGGTATGGTGGCGATGAGGTCGATGAGCTCACCGAGTTTGGATTGATCGATTTGTAACTGAGTGTAGCGTTTGTTGAGCACGCCTTTGAGTTTGGGGTTGTCGTGCTCGATGGCCTCTAATGCGTTATCAATGAGTTGGCCGACAGAGCGTATTTTTTTAGCTGTATTGCCTTCACCTATTTCTATTTCACCAGTGATGACGACTTTGTTTTTGTTTTGCAGAAATTCCCAACGGGCTTGTTGTGGCACCCAGAAGACATTTTGTTCCGCGTAGTAATCACGTTCTTCCAGCTCGGTGTTGATTTCTGTTTGGTAGGCTTCGCCTTCTGCGCCGCCCTCAAAATCGGCAGGGTCTAAGAAATATTCATTCTCGGGATTGCTGAATTGTTCGGTTAATTGCTTGCGACGGGCATCAAACGAATCGGAAACGTATTTTAAAAACACTAAACCCAGCACCACGTGTTTGTATTGTGAGGCATCCAGTGAGGGTAGAAGTTTGTTGGCGCTGGTCCAAAGTTTTTTCTCTAGGTTGTTTAAAAACTGCTGCTTTTCGCTAGAAGTCATAATATTCAGAAATAGTGAAATGTGTTGTCAAGTATGGCGGCCATCTAAACAAGCCGCAAGTAACGCTCGTGCTGCGTTGAGGTTAGCATGGAATGGTTTAAATAATAACCGAATAACAGGTGCGCAATCGTATGCTATTAATGCGTCATTCAAGCTCCAAAAAATAAGTCTGCACTAATGACTGTCATGGCGGGTTTTGCACCATCTGATGCTGTGCAGACCATTCGCCTCGTTCCCATGCTTCTGCATGGGAATGCATATCGGCGTGATAGGTGTCATTTATGCGTTCCCACCGAGGACGGTGGGAACGAGAGGGTGGTTTTGATCGTGTAGCCTTTTTTTATCAGAATGATTAAAGTGAATATCTGCGTATATATACTTGCAGCTGAATTTGGCATCGTATGATAGCTATGATGTAACTGGGTCTGTAAGTGGAAATATAATTCACTCACAGATATTTGGCTTTTTTATTTAAGTAACGGTAACCTGTTTAGCATTTCTTCACAATAATCCCATTCATCCAATGTCTCTCTCCACTCTAATGGAATTGCATTGAGGCCTTTGTATGCACCAAGAACCATACCGATAGCAATTCCCCTTGATGCATTGTCTCCACCAACCATCGTATTTGCTTGTAGTGCTTTTTTTAGTCCGTCTTCCTCGTTTTCATATTTTAGTATGAAGTAGACAGCTCCAGGAAGCGTTCCCTCAGTAGGACTTGCTTTACCTACTTTTATTGGTTCTGAGCGACCTACGTCCCATAGTCTTGCCATGCTTGTAATTGCAAGGTCATCAGCAAATTTCTCTTGCGAAAGTGCCGAGTTTTCATCAGTAGCTTCCTTTACTTTTGCCATTGCCTGAGCAACTTTATCTTGAAAAAAACTTTCCATTTCTAAAGCAGCAGACTCAACTACATTAGATGGCGTCTCTCCGTTAATGACACGGTGGGTGACTCGAGCGAAAAACTCGCCGCCACCGAGCGCATGAGCATCTCTATGTGTAAACATACTTTTTCTTGCAACATCGACTACTTCATTTTCTGTGTCGTAATAAGCATGTGCTGCTG
>JAJFJH010000153.1 GCA_021774155.1 Nitrosomonas sp. | reverse complement strand
GTTTTTCGATCAAGAAATACATCAGCGTGGCGAGCAGGATCGCCACTGTTAACAAAGTAAGCTGCTCGTTCCCTTCGAGCGGTTCAAAGCTGTAATATTCGTAGAAAATAAGAACTGGCCAATGCACGAGATACAGCGAATAACTGATCAGTCCTATTCCAACAGATAATGGGTTTGTTAGAAGCTGGCCGATGAAGCGCGACTCGCCGCTTAAGATCACGAAAAACGCGCCAAAACAGGGGATGAGAGCAGAGTAATATGGGAACACAAGCTTATCGGAATAGGCGTAGACAGAGGCGCCAATCAGGATAAGTCCTGCACCCATGCCCAGTTCTTGAAGCCAGCGTTTTGCAGCGAATAAAGGCGCTATAAATATGGCAAGCGCGCCAATGGCAAATTCAAATACGCGAAATGGAGTAAGATAAAATATGGTCGAGGTAAACTTCGAGTCAAAGTTACCAACGACCCATAAGTGATTCATCGCCAGGCTCGCAATTCCTAAGGTAATCAACACGAGGGGCAGCCACTGGCGCTCTAGTCTGCGCACAACGATCCAAAGCAATGCTGGCCAAAAGAAATAAAACTGTTCCTCAACACTTAATGACCACGTGTGGAGCAATGGTTTAAGATGCGAATTGACATCAAAATACCCGCTTTCGGCCCAGAAAAATATATTGGAAACTGAAAACACGGCAGCTGCAAGGGACCTACCGAACATTTGAAATTTTTCAGGTGAAAACAGTACAGCCGCAAAGACTAAGCTCACTGCAAAAGTCGCGAGCATAGCTGGAAATAACCTGCGTATACGGCGGATGTAAAATCGCCCAAAGCGGAAGCCGCCAGTGTCGCTCATTTCATCAAGGATCAATCGCGTGATCAGGAAACCGCTGATCACGAAAAACACGTCAACACCAACATAACCACCGCCAAAACCGGTAAGACCAAAATGGTAAAGTACAACGCTCAGAACCGCCACGGCCCGCAGTCCATCGATATGTCGCTGGTATTTATTTAGTCTTGGTATTTTGTGAAGTCCGATAAAATTTGGCCCAAAACTCATTGAATTATTTCAGCCGGATGTGATTCACGTCTCTGTGGAGGAGAAAGAGAGTAGATCATGTCCTGGATTGAAATCATCCGCCGGACTGTGCCTGCTCTGGCTGCGCTTAGCAAGCGATAAATATCTGATTCAATCTTTAACTACTTGATTATACTGACATTTCTAGCAGGAAAGGAACTGAAGTTTACCGCTCTATTGGACGCAGCTATGGCTGGGGAAGGGGCTGACTAGACATCTTGGAAGATCATCGTCAAATGGCAATGAGGGGAATTATCCGGATTTATGGAGTGCAGAGAGAAATTCTGATCGTTGGTTTTGTCTTTTGAGTAATTGTGTCGCTTCACTCGCCGGCACAGGTTTGCTGTAAAAAAACCCTTGTGCAGATTCACACCCCATTGCTATCAGCATATTAGCTATTTCCAGTGTTTCTACGCCTTCCGCGCAGGCATTAATTCCCAGATCGTGAGACAGATTAATAAGAGTACGAACAATATTAAAAGCTTCTTCGTTGTCACTCATCTCCAACACAAATGATTTGTCGATTTTCAACTCCGCAAAAGGAAGTCTGTAAAGCTGTATTAACGATGAATAGCCAGTGCCGAAGTCATCGATGGATAACGATATGCCCTTCAAACAAAGTTTAGTGAGAGTTTTCGCAACTTGAGCAATATTCTCCATTACACCGGTTTCTGTTGTTTCAAAAACCAACTGTGAATAATCTATTTGAGATTCCTCGATAATGTCTAGAATAAATTGTGTTTGCTCTTGGTCTGATATTATATGTGCGGACATATTGATTGCTGTCGAAATCGTAAAACCTTGATCCTTCCACTTGCCTAGCTGATCGCAAACTGAGCGGGTTACGAATCGTGTTATCTCATTTATTGCACCAGTCTTTTCCGCCAGGGCAATAAAGTCATCAGCTAATACCAGACCTCTTTGGGGGTGGTTCCACCGTATCAGTGCTTCAAAGGATATGATCTCATCAATGTGATTCGAAAGAAGATTGATCTTCGGCTGGTAGAAAACTTCAAATTCATTGTTCGCAAGTCCATCTAGCAATCTTTGGTTAGTGACTGGCCGGTGGATCTCAATGGCAGTTCTAAAAATTGACTCAAGCTCAACCAAGCAGATTGGTTTGCGCATGATCTTGAGTAATTGCAAACCATGCGACAGAACGATTTGTGAGGCCGCTCTCAAAACTTTCACTTCCATACCACTGAAAAGAATAATCAGAGACCGAGATTCTATTTTTGCCAAGTACTCAATAAGTTCAACACCGTCACCACCTGGCATGACAAGATCCAGAAGAACGACGTCGGGACGGAAGCAATCAAAGGTATCCTGAAATTGACGTATCTCCACACACGTTTCGACCTGAAACCCTAGATCCTGGGCAACATCGCGCACGATCTCGCAAATTTCCGGTTCATCATCAACCGCAAGTAATTTGCATATGGGGTTGTCAGAAACTGCCATATTTTCACTTTCACTTTGCGTTTTTTGCAAATTATATTGTGTAAGATTAACATTAAAATATAATAAATTAGTTCATAAACTTAACTATACATTTAATACGCAAATTTCGAATATTTATCGATGAGTGCTATGTGTACGGATATATCTTATTTGATTGGTAAGAAGACTTAATGCATTGCTAATTGAGTAATTAAGTCTGAGTATCGGACAGGATATATCGTCTCAGGTAACCATGTTAGTACGTGCTATAATGATTAAGCTGAGTTTAATGCCTACTCGATACCTAGAACATTTCCGAGCGAAGTGGGCACCGGTTCGCGTGAAGGAAATGCGACCAAACAACAATTTAAAGCCGTTCTGTGAGTCTAATAAAGTTGGAACGGCTCTAGATCTTCCTGAATATTATACTCCATCCGTAATTTGACTCTGTAGATAGTTGGTTAACTGCACGGCTATATGCTTCTGTATAGATATCGCCATCGTGCCAACTCCATAAGGAACATCTTATCTCATGTTTATGATAATTAAGTTCGATGTTTAGATGGGGAGGAAGAGGTGAATCTCCGTTTTCCAATGAATAAAATATTTAAAGAAGTGTTTACGATATCCACTTCCGTAAACTTGATGGCTGTTTCCACAGTTCTCATTGCTTTAGGGCTAGGGTCCAGCAATATATTGCTCTTGCGTGATGTGTCCAATATAAAAACCAGCATGGCAATAGGTAATGATGCAGGCATTTCAGAACATAGAATAGCGGGAGAGTTAAATTTATTGATCGGATACGGTCAGGCGCTTCAGAATTTAGAATTTACCAGTGAGAGCGCATCTTATATTGGATCATTAAATCATTATGAAAAAATGATCCATAATTTTCTCGAGTACTATGATGCAGATGTGTCAAATGAATTAGTATTAAATGCCCTATCAACGCTTCAATCAGTTCTGAACGAGCCGTTAGACCCAATAAGTATGGAAGAAACAACTTCAATTAATGATTCTATGTCTTCTGACATGATTTTCATAGCCGGAGAGAGAAGTCGGTTTATATTGGCTGCACTGCAGGCCTTGCGCAAGGAGCGCCTGAACCAGTCTCTAAAAGAAGACATAAAGTATCAGTCTTCCGTCACGGAACTAACCGGATACCTTATCATTGTAGAATTTTGTTTTGTCGTTCTGTTCATCGTTTTTTCTGCTGCATCCATATGGTTCATGCGTGTGCGAATACTAACCCCCATAAAACGCATTGCCTCCGCTATGAATTCTTTGGCCGAAGGTAAGATTATTACAACGATCACCACTGCTTATAAAGGAGATGAAATAAGAGATCTTGCTAAAGGGATAAATAGCATACGGAATGAGATGATGCGCCGCATTCATGCGGAAGAGGAACTGCGCATTACCCAAAAAAATTACCAGGGGCTCATGAATCTCACTACCTTTGCCATCATTACAATTGATGAGAATCACAATATTCAGACTTTCAATAAGGGTGCTGAGTCCAATTTCGGGTATAGCTCGTCTGAAATAGTGGGTAGGTCACTGAACACTCTTCTGCCGATCCGTTATAGAGCCAATCATGCCAATCATGTTGATGGATTTCTGAATGGCCCAGTAGTTTCTCGCTCTATGCTTAATCGCAGAAATATTGCCGCTCTCAGAAAAGATGGTAGTGAATTTCCGATAGAGGCGTCCATATCCAAGACTGGATATGGAGGAAAATCCGCGCTCACAGTAATTCTCAACGATATAACTAAGCGAAATCAACGGGATGAGGAAATAAGCAAAGCACGTGATCTTCTTCGCGCAACGATCGATAATTTTCCAGGTGGGATTGCCGTAATAGGGGGCGATCTAACATTTCAATCCGTTAACGATATGTTTTTCGATTTGCCGGGACTCAAAAAGGAAGACTTTCCTCTTGGATCCACGTATCGATCCTTTGTACTAGAATTAGCCAAGCTTGGCTGGTATGGCGAAGGCAACGTCGAGGAAATCGCCGATGAGCTTGTTAGGAACCTTAACATGGTTTCTTCAGAAAAAATTCTGCGCGAAAGTCCAAGTGGTAAGGTGATAGATATCCGCTCTACACCCATGCCAGGCGGCGGCATAGTCCGTACTTATTTCGATGTCACAAAGGAAAAAGCTGCCGAATTAGAACTCCGTAAACACCGCGACCACCTTGCGGAACTTGTTGAGGCAAAAACAGCAGAACTACAAATGAAGGCAAAGGAGCTGGAAGAATCACTACAACAAGAGAAGGAATTCAGTGACCTTCAGCAGAAATTTATCTCTCTTGCCTCACATGAATTGCGCACGCCCCTTACAATTATTGATTCCGTGTCACAACGATTGATCCGGAAAAAAGATAAAATTAATGAGGAAGGCTATCTGGAAAGTCGTATTGAAAAAATACGTCAGGCCGTCGCGCGTATGGTTACCTTGATTGAGTCGACGCTTATGGCTTCGCGGCTTGAAGCAGGCAAAATTGAGGGTCATTTTGATCAGATCAATCTTACGAGATTGATCGAGGTGATAAGTCGTCGGCAACAAGATATAGACCGTTCACATGAGATAGTAATGGATCTT
>JAJFJH010000152.1 GCA_021774155.1 Nitrosomonas sp. | reverse complement strand
GGAATCTCGTTCGCACTTAAACTCAAATTAATTATTGGATACATCATCAACAGGTCGAGCGATCAAACGCTCAATCTCATTAACCAATTTCTGATAATTTGCTAACGCTTGCAAATATAACGTTTGATTTTGAAACAAGGTGCGCTGTGCATCCAACATGCCCAGAAAGTCAAAACGACCCAACTCATAGCCTCTGCGTGCCGTGGCAAAAGCTTCGCGCGCACCCGGCAATATTTCTTCACGTAACATGGCGATTTGATTTTGAGCCGCAATCAACGCTTCATAGGATTGCACCAGCAATGTCCTTAAGCGCAAATCAGTTGCCGCCCACTCATCTTCCGCCTTATCTATACGCTGGTGCGCTTCAAGTAAGTTACCCTGATTACGATTAAACACTGGAATAGGGAAAGAAAGACCAACTAATGCCGTTGTATCATGCGGCTCAGAATAACGCCGAATACCTGCATTAAGCGTAATGTCAGGAATACGCCTCGCTTTCTCCAAGACCAACATTGCCTTACGTTGCTCTAGATTTAATCGACTACCAACCGCAGCCGGATTGTCATGCAAATATTCAGTTAACGTATCAAAACCAGGAACAATGACAAACGATTCAAGATGACCCAGCACCTGCTGGAAACTCGGTATAGGACTACCCCATAACAATGCCAATGATTTACGTGCTACATCTAAATCATGTTTTGCTTGCTCAAACTGGATTTTTGTCGTCGCATAAGCCACTTTAGCGCGAGTTTCTTCAATCGGCGGCACTTTCCCACTCTGGACGCGCCTAGTAACCGTATCAACCACCTTTTGTGCAAGCACGATGCTTTCCGTTGCCAATTGCACTCTTTCTTGACCAGCAAGCACATCGGTAAACACATTGGCAACCTGCGCAATCAAATCTAAACGTCGAGTTTCAAAATCTTGGGCCGCCCGCTCTTGACCCAACGAAGCTGCCTCTATGCGCGCCGAGCGTTTTCCCGCCGTTTCTATGAGTTGGCTAATCCTAATAGAATTAAAACGCGCACCAGGATCACTTGGTCGCGAACTGATATCCTCAGCATCAAGTTGTAATTGCGGATTTGGCAACAAACCAGCTTGCAACGTTACCCCCTCTAATGCACCTATTTCTTTAGCGAATGCAGCCAATTCAGGGTTTTTTTGTAATGCCAGTTTAATTGCATCATGCAAGGTTAACGCGCCTTGTTTATCCAACAAAAGCAGTATTTCTCGATCATCCCCTTGTTTTAAGGTTCCATTATGCGGTCGATACTCAGCCATTGAATTTGGAGTAACTGCAATACCAAGCAATACTAAAAGCAACCCCATTTGCATCCACTGTCTAGACTTATACCGACGCAACAACACTGCAAATATCACCCTAAAATTCATAAATTCCTTCATGAGCGTTTTGAGAAATCACCGATTGGATCTACGACAATCACACAACCTCCACGCCTTCGTTTGCCAACATGTCAACCAATGCGATTAATGGCAGCCCTATCAATGCATTGGGGTCATCACCCGCCATACGTTCAATTAACACTATACCCAAACCTTCTGACTTTGCACTACCTGCACAATGATAAGGCTTTTCTTTATTAAGGTAATTTTCAATTTGTTGATCACTTAGCGTGCGAAACTTAACATAAAAAGGAATGACACGTGTTTGTATGTGATTGGTACGACTGTTAAAAAGACTAAGCGCGGAGTGAAATACGACTTCTTTCCCGCGCATAAATCGTAATTGCTTCACTGCATTTTCGTGAGTTAATGGCTTTCCCAATTGTATATTTTTCAGCACTGCCACCTGATCAGCACTTATAATCAATGCGTCTGTATAGGTAATAGCGACAGCTCTCGCTTTAGCTTCAGCTAAGCGAAAGGCTGTTACTTCAGGCAATTCATTCTCTAAGGGTTTTTCATCAATCGATGGGTTAGCTATTTTAAATGGAATCTGTAGCCGTCCAAGTTGCTCCTGACGGTAAATAGAGCTTGATCCCAACACAAGCTGAGGTGTTTTTTTTTGTTGTTTCAAAATTTTATTTTTAGATAGCTTTGACTTATAAAGTTAAAAAATATAACATGCGCGCCTTATGTCTGTACGATTTGTCATAGATTCTCTCGATTTTGTACGCAATGAGAGCGAGCGCCATGGTAAAATCCATGTTGCTGAATTAACACGGTTACATAGTTATTTATTTGATGACGATGGTGAGTTAACGTATGCCGTCACTGGCTTACTAAACGGCAACGGCAAACCCATTCTACGTATCGTTATCAATGGCACATTAAACCTCTGCTGCCAGCGTTGCCTTGGCAAATTGGAACATGCGTTAGGTGTGCAGACAGACCTGCTACTGGCAAAAAACGAAAATGAACTTCGGCTATACGACGAAGACGATAAAATTGACTGCATTTTAGCCTCAAATAACATGAATGTCATGACGCTAATAGAAGATGAAATAATTCTTAACTTGTCAATTTCTTCACGTCACCCAAAAGATAAATGTTCGTCAGAAAGCTTGAATAACAGCAACCAAACAACCAACGCACTGTCTGACCACCCGTTTGCAGCATTAGCGGCATTAAAAAAGACACACTGATATTTAAGGAGTTAACTCAATGGCTGTTCAACAAAACAAGAAATCACCTTCCAGACGCGGCATGCGTCGTTCGCATCATGCACTATCAAGCTCACCGTTAGCGATAGAACCAAGCACCGGTGAAATCCATTTGCGTCACCATATCAGCCCAAATGGCTATTATCGCGGCAAGAAAGTCATCAAAACCCAAAATGATAGCGAAGATTAAACATTAATTTAAATTATTTTTGTCGTAGAAACGACGAAGTAATTAACCTATCCTACAACAAGAGCCTTTAAATTGAACACTACGGTAGCGATAGATTGTATGGGGGGCGATCACGGCACTCATGTAACGGTTACTTCGGCAGTAGAATATCTTAAACAAGACATTAAAGCAGAGATTATTCTGGTCGGCATTCCTGATGCAATAGAGGCTGAGTTACGCGCACTCAAAACTGAGCTTAACCCACGATTAAGACTACATCCTGCGAGTGAAGTTGTTGGCATGGATGAGCCTCCCGCATTAGCATTACGCGGCAAAAAAGATTCTTCGATGCGCGTCGCAATCAATCTAGTCAAAAATGGTGAAGCCCAAGCTTGTGTCAGCGCTGGCAATACAGGTGCGCTGCTTGCGACCTCACGCTTCGTTTTAAAAACAATTCCTGGCATTGACCGTCCTGCACTTGCTGGTATCTTGCCGACTATCAAAGGCCACACTTATATTTTGGACTTAGGTGCAAACGTTGATTGCACACCGGAGCATTTACTTCAATTTGGGGTCATGGGCACTTCGCTAGTTTCTTCCGTAGAAAATAAAACAACACCAAGTGTTGGGCTACTAAATATAGGTGTAGAAGATATCAAGGGCAACGAATCTGTAAAAAAAGCCGCTGAATTACTTCATAAAAGCGGATTAAATTTTTACGGTAATATTGAAGGCAATGATATTTACAAAGGGACAACGGATATTGTTGTATGTGATGGCTTTGTAGGCAACGTCACGCTAAAAACATCAGAAGGTTTGGCCCAAATGTTGGGTACTTATCTACGTGAAGAATTTAAACGAAATCTACTTACGAAATTTGCTGGTATCATTGCAATGCCTGTTATTAACGCTTTTAAAGGACGTGTAGACCATCGCCAATATAATGGCGCCAGTCTGCTCGGATTACGTGGCATAGTCATTAAAAGCCATGGCTCAGCAGATAAACTTGCGTATTGTGCGGCCATTAAACGAGCAGTAGACGAAGTTCGCGGCGGCACACTGCGACGTATTAGTGACCGAGTAGCCGAGCTATCTCATAATACTAAACCTATAGAAAATACAAAATAATGTATTCAATAATTACAGGAACAGGTAGTTACCTCCCAGAAAAAATTCTCACTAATCGTGACTTAGAGGCCATGGTGGACACCAGTGACGAGTGGATACGTACTCGTACTGGCATTAGTCAACGCCATGTTGCTGCCGAAGGCCAAATGGCCAGCGATTTAGCACTTAATGCCAGTCTAAAAGCAATAGAAGCGGCGAAAATAGAAAATAATGAGATTGATCTTATTATCTTAGCCACAACCACACCAGACATGATCTTCCCCAGCACTGCTTGTATCTTGCAAGAAAAGCTCGGCATAAAAGATTGTCCTGCATTCGACGTGCAAGCAGTGTGCAGTGGTTTTGTTTACGCCCTAGCAACAGCTGATATGTTTATCCGTGCAGGCAAGTGTCGCAACGCATTAATTGTTGGCACAGAAATCTATTCAAATATTGTTGACTGGAATGATCGTACCACTTGTGTATTATTTGGTGACGGTGCAGGTGCCGTGGTTTTAAGTCAGAATGACCAACCCGGCATATTGTCAAGCCACTTACATGCCAATGGCGACTACAGCAAAGTACTCTCAGCACCCGGAAACATTTCTCGTGGGGAAATCCAAGGCAATCCATACGTCAGCATGGAAGGCAACACAGTTTTCAAATTTGCCGTTACCGTATTGGAAGAAGTGGCACGTGAAGCAATAACAGAAAACAACCTTAAAATATCTGATATCGATTGGTTAATACCTCACCAAGCAAATATTCGCATTATTAAATCAACAGCTAAAAAACTCGGCATACCCATGGATAAAGTAGTCGCTACAGTCGACAAACATGGCAACACATCCGCTGCATCAATCCCATTAGCGCTTGATATTGCCGTACGCGATGGTCGTATACAACCAAACCAATTAGTATTATTAGAAGGGGTCGGCGGCGGCTTTACCTGGGGTGCGATCTTACTTCGTTGGGGTAACTCATGAAATTTGCATTTGTTTTTCCGGGTCAAGGTTCACAATCCGTCGGCATGATGAATGGGTACAATGATTTACCAAAAATTCGCGACACTTTTACAGAAGCATCAGAAATACTGGGGCAAGATTTCTGGACTATGGTCACTGATGGTCAAGCAGATAACCTGAACCTAACCATAAACACGCAACCACTAATGCTAACAGCCGGCATCGCCGTCTATCGTGCTTGGTCAGAATTAGGTGGCGGCAAGCCAGCATTCTTAGCCGGTCATAGTCTGGGTGAATATACGGCACTAGTTGCCGCTGAAGCACTGGCCTTTGAAGACGCACTAAAGTTAGTACGTTTTCGTGCACAAGTGATGCAACAAGCAGTCCCTGAAGGTGTTGGCGGCATGGCAGCAATACTGGGGCTGGATGACAATATTATCGAAAGCATTTGCACAGAAATAACCAATAATTCAGATAATGAATCATTAGAGCCCGCCAACTTCAACTCGCCGGGACAAGTAGTCATTGCTGGCCACAAAAATGCCGTTTCACAAGGTATTAATTTAGCAAAAGAAAAAGGGGCAAAACGTGCTGTCATGTTACCCATGAGCATCCCCTCGCACTGTGCATTGATGCGCCCTGCTGCACAAGAAATGCAAAAACAGTTAGAACAAACCACGTTACAAACACCCAATATTCCAGTGTTGCATAATGTTGATGCAAAACATCATGATGATATTTCTGCCATGAAAGATATACTCGCAAAACAACTATACAACCCTGTCAGATGGGTTGACATCATCCGAACATTAACAGCGGCTAATGTGACGCATATTGCAGAATGTGGACCAGGAAAAGTGCTTGCCGGTCTTAACAAACGAATCGATAGAAATTTGCGAAGTTCGCCGCTAACTGATAACGAAACCGTCAGACAAGCCACAACCGAACTAAAATAATAGGAAATATAAATTCCAGTTCACTAATACCGGCTTATTTTAATAAAGAGTTATCTTCACGGAGAAATGATGCTAGAAAATCAAATAGCATTGGTTACAGGTGCCAGCCGCGGTATAGGACAAGCGATTGCACTACAATTAGGCCAAAATGGCGCAACCATTGTTGGTACGGCTACCACCAAGGGTGGCGCAGACGCCATAAGTCAATATCTGCAAGCGGCAGGCATTAAAGGTATGGGTATTGCGCTAAACGTTAATGATGCCGCCCAAATTAATGACGTCATTGAGAAAATAAAAGCAACGTTTGGTGATATCTCTATACTAGTTAACAATGCAGGTATCACACGAGACAACCTGCTGGTCAGAATGAAAGATGACGAATGGGATGACATTATAGAAACAAACTTAAAATCTGTTTTTCGTTTAAGTAAAACCGTGTTACGTGCCATGATGAAAGCCCGCTTTGGGCGCATCATTAATATTTCCTCAGTTGTCGGTACCATAGGCAATATGGGCCAAGCCAATTACGCGGCAGCAAAAGCTGGGATATTTGGTTTCAGCAAATCACTAGCACGTGAAGTTGGCAGCCGTAATATCACTGTTAACAGTATTGCACCGGGATTTATTGATACAGATATGACACGCGCACTTTCAGAAGAGCAACAACAAAGCTTAATTCAACATGTTCCCCTAGGGCGGCTAGGTCGTCCAGAAGAAATAGCCTCGGCTGTGGTATATCTTGCATCACCAGCTGCCAGTTATATTACTGGATCCACGCTGCATGTGAATGGTGGCATGTATATGGATTAATATCCATCAATCAGTGGTATCATTCGCGGAGATAATAAGTCGTCAACATATTCATGATTTCTTGTTATATTCCAGTTTTGCTAGTATTTAAAATTTGTTAGAATAATATTATTTTCTTACCCGAAGAGGAAGCAACTAGATGGACAATATAGAGCAGCGTATAAAAAAAATCGTGGCTGAACAGCTTGGTGTTAGTGAAGCTGATGTCAAGAAAGAATCGTCATTTGTAAATGATCTGGGTGCAGACTCATTGGATACTGTAGAACTCGTAATGGCTCTAGAAGAGGAATTTGAATGTGAAACTCCTGATGAGCAGGCTGAGAAAATCAACACTGTTCAAGAAGCTATTAATTACGTTACTGAGCACGAAAAGTAATTTAAAGTACCTAATATTGGAGTCATTTTGTCGAAACGCAGGGTAGTTATTACTGGGTTGGGTATTGTTTCACCTGTTGGAAACACCGTTGCAGATGCATGGAATAATATCCACTCAGGAAAGTCTGGCATTACCAACATTACACGCTTTGATGCATCGGAATTTACATCACGCATTGCTGGCGAAGTTAAAGACTTCGACGTAAATGAATATCTTTCCGTCAAAGATGCACGCCGCATGGATATTTTCATCCATTACGGCATGGCTGCAGCAATACAAGCTATAAAAGACGCAGGCATTTCTGAAATTGGCAACCTTGATGCAGAGCGAATCGGCGTAAGCATAGGCTCTGGTATCGGTGGCCTTCCAATGATTGAAAACACTGACAGCGCATACCATGCGGGAGGTGCACGCAAGATCTCTCCTTTCTTTATCCCCAGCACTATCATTAACATGATTGCGGGGAATCTCTCCATCAAGTACGGCTACAAAGGGCCTAATATTGCCATAGTTACGGCTTGTACTACCGCAACACATAGCATTGGTAGTTCTGCGCGCATGATTGAATACGGTGATGCAGATGTCATGATTACTGGTGGCGCAGAGTCTTGTGTTACGCCATTAGCTATTGGCGGTTTTGCTGCGGCAAGAGCCTTATCTTCACGTAATGATGATCCCGCAACAGCAAGTCGCCCATGGGATATTGGCAGAGATGGATTTGTCTTAGGAGAAGGCGCAGGTGTTCTTGTCTTAGAAGAACTGGAACATGCAAAACGTCGCGGCGCCACAATTTACGCCGAACTAGCTGGTTTTGGAATGAGTGCTGATGCGCACCACATGACAGCACCTTGTGATGATGGGGAAGGTGCAGCACGTTGCATGGATATCGCACTCAAAAATGCAGAAATCAACCCGGCCGAGGTTAATTATGTCAATGCGCACGGCACATCTACGCCACTGGGGGATGTTGCCGAGACTATTGCTGTCAAACGCTGCTTTGGCGATCACGCCAATAAACTTGCCGTTAATTCGACGAAATCTATGACTGGTCATTTGTTAGGTGCTGCTGGTGGAATAGAGGCAATCTTTTCAACACTTGCAATACACCATCAAATCGCCCCCCCCACCATTAATATATTTGAGCAAGACCCTCAATGTGACTTGGATTACGTACCCAACACTGCAAGGGACATGAAGATTGATGTGGCCGTGTCCAATTCATTTGGGTTTGGAGGAACAAACGGAACACTTGTTTTCCGTAAAATATAATTGATTGCGGCGCATGCGTACGCTAAAAATACTTATCTTGTTAATCAGCGTGGCCATACCAACATTTGCTGCGTGGTTTCACTACCATGTTAATGCTGATATTCAGCTTCCGTCGACGCCTTATAAGTTCTCCATTGCGCAAGGCAGTAGCTTAAAGAATATTTCCCAACAACTAACAGATGCGAAAATATTATCAAACCCCTGGTCATTCATTCTTTTGTCTCGCTACAAAGGCTTACAATCTTCCATCAGGGCTGGCGATTACTCGTTAACAGGCAACATCTCACAAGTTGCGTTACTTGATTATCTCGTCAAGGGTGATGCCCAACAATACGAGATCAAATTCATAGAAGGCTGGACCTTTCCTCAACTTAGAAAAATCCTGTATGAACACCCAGCCATACAAAATGACACTATTGGTCTTAGTGACGAAGAAATCCTGCAATTAATCGGTGCAGAAGAAACTTCAGCCGAAGGCCTGTTCTTCCCAGACACTTATTATTTTGTTAAAAACAGTAGCGATATCAATATTCTGCAACGCGCCTACCGCACCATGCAAAACCATTTACAAACCGCATGGTCGGCCCGCATGGAATCATTACCTTTAGAAACACCATACGAAGCCTTAACACTCGCATCTATTATTGAAAAAGAAACAGGCCTAGAAAGCGACCGCACCGAAATAGCCGGCGTTTTTATAAATCGCTTACGCATTGGCATGAGACTACAAACTGACCCAACAGTAATCTATGGTCTCGGCGACCAATTCGATGGCAATTTACGTAAAAAACATCTGCAAACGGATCAAGCATTCAACACGTATACTCGCGCTGGCTTACCGCCAACACCCATTGCTATGCCGGGATTATCATCCATTCAAGCCGCGCTAAACCCTGCTGAAACAAAAGCCATATACTTTGTTGCCAAAGGCAATGGAGAATCACAATTCTCCACCAACTTGGATGATCACAATCGCGCTGTTAATAAATACCAAAGACAACAAAAATAATTTAATTATGCAGTTCAACCTAGGGCCCCATATTAGACTCTGTCGTTTCAAATGACACAATTCTCTGTTGTCATTCCCACGCTAAACGAAGCTGAGAATATCGATTTACTTCTAACCCGTTTATTTACACTTGATCTTACTCCCAATAGCTTTGAGGTCATTTTTGTCGATGACGGTTCAACTGATGGAACACCCGATAAAATACGTGCCTGGCAAAATCGCGCCGACATAAAACTTATTAGGCGATCAGAAGAAAACCCCGACTTAACAGCTTCTATTCTTGCGGGCGCAACCATAGCCGAAAGTAAAGTCATTGTTGTCATGGATGCCGATCTCAGCCACCCACCAGAAAACTTAAAAGATGTTGTGAAGCCCGTGCTGAACAACAGCCATGATATTTCGATTGGCAGTCGCTATGTAGCCGGCGGCAGTATCGATAATTGGCCATGGTACCGAGAGTGGTTGTCACGTGCTGGCAGTTGGATTGCGCGACCTATTTGTGACGTCAATGATGCAACTTCCGGTTTCTTTGCTTTTCGCAAGGAATTAATTCATTCTTTGCCCGAAGGTGCGCGTGGTTACAAAATCATGCTCGAACTCATCATGGCAGGGCAAGGCAAACTTAACGTCACAGAAGTACCCATTCGCTTCAGTGATCGCCTACATGGCACATCCAAGCTATCTTTTTCTCACCAATGGACCTATTTACAACGCCTAATCGCTTTAGCCGGCGGTACAGTAACGGTTAATACCGCCAGTCGATTTGCTTTAGTAGG
>JAJFJH010000151.1 GCA_021774155.1 Nitrosomonas sp. | reverse complement strand
GCTGATAATCGTTTGGCTGACAACCAATTGTATAATGCATCGGAGCAATAGTGGTGGTAGTAAAGATTACTGGACTCTGTCGTATTAACTATAAATACATATCAAGTGAACAGATATATCGGCTTTTGGCACTATTGAGGGGTTGAGACAATGATATATTGGATATGGCCGAACAAACTGTAGTATAACTTTGAGCATCAGCGGCCGTTTTGTGGTGGTCGCTGTTCGGTAAAAAGCGATCATTCGGAAATTAAGTTAGATGTTATTATTTCACGTAATAATTTGTAATGCTAAATAAGGAACGACATTAAATACAATAATGGTTACCTTATAAAAAGCTATACCGGCATAATGAATAGCATCGAACTTTTCCGCTGAAATCTTGAACCACTTACTGTGTATGCGGTAAACAAAATCATGCGCAAATAAGATCCACAAAAACCACCACGTCAACAATCCGAAGTTAATTACAGCGGACCATCCTAATACTCCAAGAAATATATCTACCGTCATTTGCCACCTCATTTTTAAGAAAAAATGCCTGGCTATTATAGCCAAATATAAGGATTAGTTTGGGTCGGTTTCGGCCAAAACCAGCCATTTAATTTCTTTCAATAAATCTCAGATAATCTGACCAAATAATATGAGACTGCCAGTACAGACATGATCTTCAGATATGTATATCATTTTATTTAGGATGATATATAAAGTTAGCAAATTTACAAACATAACGACTCTGTTTGCTTTAAGGAGAACCAAGCATGTTTAGATTATTTTTTATCATTGTTTTGGCTCTTCTTGGTGGGTATTTCACTTACCAGGAAGCAGGTATTGCAACAGCGATAATAATTTCGCTTGTTATTATGGTAGCTCTTTCAATGGATATGTTGCGGCAAAGGCAAGATTCATCGATAGCAATGTTGCTCAGAGATTCAGAGTTAAAGAACAATTTGATAGTAAAACTAGAGAGTGAGTTAAACGAAGTCAAAAATCAGACAAAAGAACTTGCCACATATTCTGAACGCCATGAGAAATGGTTAGATAGCATAGATCGCAATGTTAATTATTAATTACAGCCAAAACTAAAAAGGCCAGTATGGGACATAATGACCACTTTGAAGAGGATCGGCCAGCGCTTCCCGCAGAAGCCGGGGAAGATACTCGATTTGGATTTGAACCAAACGATGAGTGGTTGAAGAGTGCGAAGCATGAACTGCTTCGCGAGGCAATGCGGCAATGGTTTGTAACCCGCTTCTGGGATCCGGCCAATGATACTCCCTACATGAGTAGTGAGGAAGGCTACATCTATATTCATGGTGGCCCGTACCATGCCGGAGATGAACTGTATGTGCGCTTTGGAGGCCTGTTTCCCGGTGAAGTGATTGCCGCAGTAGTTGAGGACGTCGAATCCGATGGTATCTGTGACTGGGCGCCAATACACACTGAGCCGGACTATGATGCTGAATTTGAGTTTGAAGTAACAGCGAGGGATGTCCCGTATCAGTTTTTCAGACAAAGAATTGATGACGTCCGTTTGCTCGCGGAAGCCGAGTTGGCTCCCAGGCAACGGCAATTACTTCGTCAGCTTCTTTACTCACACCTGATCGCAGCGCTTGAAGCCTATTTGGCAGATACGATGTCATATTGGCTGGAAGCTGACCAAGGAGTATTTCGACGTTTTGTGAGTAACTGCCAGAAATTTAAAGAGCAAAAGTTAGCCTTAGCCGATATTTTTAACCGTTTAGATGGCTTGAACGAGGATGTTGATAAATATATTCAGAGCATTGTGTGGCATCGTCTTGACATGGTGGTTCCACTATTATCCGCATCAATTGAGATTGGCAAGCCAGAGATCGAGCCACTCATGAAGCATATTATTGTTCGGCATGACATCGTTCATAGGAGTGGAAAAACAAAGGATGGTGAGGTGGTAACTATTGATGAGGATCAGTTGTCTGAGTTGCGTCAGAACGTAGTAGCTTTTGTCGCTGAAATTGAAATATCAATTACTCATCGTTTTCCAATTGAATGTATATGATCTATAGCCTAGAACTCCATGCGCCTAACAATAGCATGAATGCGGACCGGCTTTTCCGCTGCGCTCCAAAGCCAGCCAATTACGCAGATCGTTATCACTGTTGAAAATGAATTTTGCACTATCTCACCGTCGTCTGCTTTGGGTCGGTTCAGGTCAACTGACTAAAATACTCGGGAATTATTCTCACTAATGACCTGAGTCGGCCATCAACGGTCTGTTACCAGTTCTCAGTGAACGGCTGGATAACCTTGAAAGGCAGTCATTCAACGACGGTCAAGTGCCCAAGCTGGGCAGTGGAATGGCAAAATAATTATTTTAAACAGTGACAACGACCAAGTTAAGGGCTGTGAGCTACTTTTTTTTAAAAAAAACAATGACACAGAATTTCACCAAATAGGTATTTAGCTCTGCTAGACTCTATTTGCGGTAATAACTATGGAATATATGAAATGAAAAAAGCTTCTTTTGATTTTAAGTTTATTATTGATTAATACCACGTGCTTTGCCACTGCTAGCTTTACCAGCACCACAGAAACTCTCGCAATACCGGAAGTCTTAGTTAATGGAACACAGCTTATGGGCTCCTCTAAAAATCCATATTTCGTTACAATACTGCGTCAATATTTTTTGTTCTCGCCTTGTCTTGTCTATAAATAGAGTCCACTCAAAAACAATAACTCATTGATTGTGAGTAATTATTTGTTGTTTTATGGTATAATAATGCAAGCAAAACAACGAGATAACTCAAAAAAGCTTGCACATGATCACATACAAAAGCCAAAAGCAACTCA
>JAJFJH010000016.1 GCA_021774155.1 Nitrosomonas sp. | reverse complement strand
CAAATTGGTGCCGCTAAGATAACAGGGGCTGTCTGTATTGTCTCATTGGTCTATCTGCTAGTGATGTTTCTGGGTTACGGAAAAGTTGCGAAGATGCAATATAAAATACTCAGAAAAAATGGAATGATGATGTAACTTATAACTTTGCACATTAATTACGTGCATAAGGTTTCAATGAAGCTGATAGTAAATTGTTAGTTTGATTTATAGAATAAGGATGTTAAATGAAAAAGCAGTTTGTTGCGTTAATCGTTTTATTTTTCTGTTCAAGTGTCACATTGGCTGATGATAGTGCTACCTTAGAAGCGGTTGAACGGAGTGCGCGAGCTTGGCTGGAATTAACTGATGCCGGTCGATACGTAGAAAGCTGGAGCGAAGCATCACCACAATTCAAAACGCAGCAATCCGAAGCTAATTGGACGAAAAAAATCCAATCAATTAGGGCGCCACGGGGGACAATGGAGGCTCGGTATCTTGCTGCGGCAGGTTATACAAAAACGCCATCTGGGTTCTCAGACGGAGATTATATTATGCTTCAGTTCTATGTAACTTTCTCGAAGAGTGGGTTGTCACGTGAGTCAGTTACGTTGGAAAAACAAATCGACGAAACATGGCGTGTTGCAGAATATGAGATTAAATGATGGGGTTAATGTTTTAGGTTATTTATTTAATGTGTGAATACCGGAAGTGCATATTGTATTAGATGTTCCTAAGCGCACTTTACTAGCACCTGTCTCGCATCAGCCTTCTTGAAAGCTGATTTGTCGTAGTGTCAGTAACAATGCTTCCATATCCTCAGGTAATTTTGTTTCCCATTGAATAGGCTGCTGTGTTTTTGGGTGGATTAATGCCAGTCGTTGAGCATGTAGTGCTTGTCGTGGAAACCCCATTAACAACTGCGATATTTCAAGGTTTATTTTTTTAGGTCTTCCGCTATAAACAGGATCGCCAACCAGCGGATGACCAATGGTGTGCATATGTACACGAATCTGATGTGTGCGGCCTGTTTCCAAGCTGCATTGAAGTAGTGTGCAACCTTCAAATTCGTCTAATATTTTATAGTGTGTACGTGCTTTTTTACCCTTCTCGATAATGGCCATTTTCGTGCGTTGTGTTGGGTGTCGTCCAATCGGAGCATTGACATCACCATCAGCTTGAACCTCACCGAAAACCAATGCTAAATATTCTCGCTTGACGCTATGGTCATGTAGTTGGCGCACTAAACTGGTTTGAGACGCTATGGTTTTTGCTACGACTAATAAGCCGCTGGTTTCTTTGTCCAGGCGGTGAACGATGCCAGCACGCGGTATATGATTTAATTGTTCTGCATGATGTAGTAGCGCGTTTAGTAGGGTGCCATGCCAGTTGCCATTGCCAGGATGTACAACCAATCCAGCGGGTTTATTAATGACGATGAGTTGTTCATCTTCAAAAATAATGTCAAGTTCAATTGCTTCAGCTTTGTGTTTTGTTTCACTGGCATGAAGATAGGGTCGTATTAGAATCTGCTCGTTGCCCCACACTTTTTGTTTTGGAGTGCCTGCTTCTTTATGGATAGTAATTCTTTTTTCTGTTATCCATGTTTGCAAGCGACTGCGTGACCAATTCGGTAACAATTGAGCGAGCGCTTGATCCAGCCTCATGCCAGCACATGAATAGGGAATGGTTAAATTAATAGGCGATTCATTTGTTTCTTCCGATGCAGTCAAAGCGGCCTTTGGGCTATAATCAGCAGCATCTTTATTGTTTTTTGTGGAATCAATCATGTTGCGTAGTTTAACTGTATTTCTGGTGGTGTTGGGTTTGTCTGCCTGTAGTTCATTTGGAAAACAGAAAGAAGACACCGCAGACTGGTCTGCGGGTAAATTTTATGCTGAAGCAAAAGAGAAGCTCGATGATGGCAATTATCCAGCAGCCATCGAATTATTTGAATCATTAGAGGCACGTTATCCTTACGGGCGTTTTGCCCAGCAAGCGCAGCTTGAAGTCGCTTATGCTTATTATAAAGACCAAGAGCAGGCGTCTGCCATTGCTGCGGCTGAGCGCTTTATAAAGCTACACCCCAATCATGCTAATGTCGACTATGCCTACTATATCAGAGCATTATCAAACTTTAATGATAATTGGGGCTTGCTAGGATATGTGACCCAAAATTTGCTGAGCCAAGACATGAGTGAGCGCGACTCCAAAGCGTCACGTGAATCATTTGATAATTTCAGACTACTCGTTAATCGTTTTCCTGATAGTAAATATACGCCTGATGCAAGGCAGCGCATGGCGCACTTGTTGAATGTCGTCGCGATGAGCGAGGTGCATATTGCGCGTTACTATTTTGCGAGAAAGGCTTATATTGCAGCAGCCAATCGTGCCCAGTTCGCGGTAAAAGAGTACCCAAACACACCGGCAGCAGAGGAGGCGCTTTATATCATGATGCAGTCCTATGAAACTTTAGGAATGACAGAGCTACGTAATGACGCAGAACGTGTTCTACAACTAAATTTTCCAAAAAGCAGCTATTTGCCTGAAGTTGAAACAGTTTCCGATAACAGCAGGTGGAAATTTTGGTAGTTGAAGGAAGTCGTACCGTCAACTATCCTAGTGACTTCTCACAATTAATCTGGCAGACGAATAGCCAACACATCACACTTGGCGTGATGCAAAACGCCGTTTGCTGTTGACCCTAGTAATAAAGCAAGTCCGTGTCGCCCATGCGAACCAACAATAATTAAATCTATTTTTTCTCGTTCAGCAAATAATGCGATTTCTTGTTTTGGTTCTCCCCAAATTAACCATCGATCTGTTGACGCGATAGCCAATTTGTCGGCTAATTGTTTAAGCTGTGTTTTCTCGGCTTCTAACATTGGGTAGGAAGAGTCTTCATTCAGCGGTATAACAGTGCCGTAAGGCGTGTCCGGCATGGGAATATCATCTAGTATATGGAGAATGCTCAATTCCGCATTAAGTTGTTTAGCTAAGTCCCTTGCTTTATCAGCAACAAATCCATCATGCTCTGAAAAATCAATGGTTAATAAAATATTTTTGTATTGGCTCATGTTTTACCTTGTGTTAATGATATAACTAATTGTTAGAAAATAAATAGGGAGATAGAAAAGATAAAACCCGTTGTTCATATTCTTTACCGGCATAACTGTGCATATTAAAGTGTCCCGCACCAGGAATAATCCAAATATCTTTTGGTTCTCTTGCGGCCAAAAATAAACGTTCAGATTCTGATAATGTGGTGTGCGCATCATCAGTGCCGACAATTAGCAATAAGGGTGTATTGAGATCATTAATACGCGAAATTGGACTTAATTCACTGCTGGGGATGTCTAAGTAAAAAGACAGCTGAGACAATACCACTGGTAGTAGTTTCGATCCATATTTGCCGAAATGGAGTTTTAATCGGTTCTCTACGGCTTCTTCAATCGTTGGGTGTAGTGATTCAAGGATGATCGCATCCAAATTTAATGGTTTTTTTGCTAGAACAATTGCCGCTGCGCCAAGAGAAACACCGATTGCCGCTTTACGTTCATATGGGAATGATTGATGAAGAAAAGCGACTGCTGCGTCAACACTTTCTGACTCGCGTGCACCAAATGTAATTCGTTTGCCTGGTGATTCCCCATGCGCTTGTAAATCTATCATTAGCACACCAATCCCTCGTTCATACAAGAATCTTGCGCGACTGAGCATTTCAAGGCGATTGCTGCGCATAGAGTGAACCAATAGCACTGTACCACTGCCTGCAACACCAGGAGCCAGCCAGCCATGTACGTCAATTTCTGAATTAACTGGGATTTTCACGGCGTCAACTGGGAAATCAGCTGATAGTGAGCCGACAGCCGTCGATGCAGCGCCAGTAATTAATTGGCCGATTGCAAAAATACTTAGAATAATTGCCATTGATAAGGCAAATAGTTGGATTATTAGCTTGCGTAGCAAAATTTCTGATTAATAATAAAGTTGTTAATCAATGATATCAAAGAAGAAACATGAAGTTTCTCTGATAAATATTTGGTTTGTTGATGGAAATCATAACTTAAAGTAAGAAAAACTTGAAGATTAAATTTTTTTTTAGTATAAGAAGGAGTGCTGTAATAACTTAGCCGTCAAGCTGTCCTTGTTCGATAGATTTATCATTTTTTCTTTTTGCCTGATTGTTTTGACTTCTCTTGTTTAGCCGGTTTATTATTTGCCCAAATAATTAACCCTAAGCCGGCAACAATCATTGGCAGAGACAGCCATTGTCCCATGGTGACACCTAAAGTGAGTACACCCATAAAGCCATCTTCTGGTTCTCGATAAAACTCGACAAATGAACGGAAGACGCCGTAACCCATCATGAACATACCTGTTACTGCACCGGTAGCTCGTGGCTTAGCGGAATAAACCCACACGAGTATAAACAGCGCGACACCTTCCAAAGCAAATTGATAGAGCTGCGAAGGG
>JAJFJH010000150.1 GCA_021774155.1 Nitrosomonas sp. | reverse complement strand
ATTGATTTCTTGATCTTTATTTAACCTGCCTAAGCCTGCAATAACAGAAACATAGAATGCAATGGGTACGAGTACTTCCAACGCAATCAGCGTCTTAAGTGATACCAGCTTGATCATGGCAGAAAAGCCAAGTGATTCAGTCACCGCGCCAGCAAGTAATCGTGCGCTACTAAAACTGGCAAATAATCCAATTAATACAGCAATAACTATTATGAAAGGAATTAATATTTCACGTGAAATATAGCGTTCTATTATTCTCATGAGAGTAGCGCTGTCGACCTGTTATGCGAGTTTGTTTGCATTGTTAGCGGCATTCGTTCGTTTGACAATAACAGATTCCGCCAGCAAAAAATCGTCAACTTTGTCGACATCAACACCGGCTTCAGGGAAAGGCAGTAGGATTGCTTGCGCATGGATGTGCGTTTTAACTGAAACGGCATTAAATGCTTGCTCAAGTGTCAGTCGCCCCAGTAAGTACTTAAGTACTGTCCACGGCCCAAGAATCTGTGCGATTAGTCGCCAGGGGCGTTTGCGCATGGCTTCTGCTTGTCGCCAAATTGACACGATTTCTCGCCCATGATGATTGAATGTAAATAAATTACAGCCACAATAACCGCCATCACGAAATTTTGTTACGGTTCGTTTAGCACCGGGGAAAGCTGCGGTAATGTTATCAATATTGACCAGCCCGACGGTTACGTCTCCTTTGCTTTTTAGTGATTCATTGAGAAAGTGTTGTACGATTTGAGGCGTTAACAAGGCATGGTCTGCGGTGGTCAGTAACACGGGTGTATCGGCATCAACTTGCTCAAAACTTTTCATTGCACTTTTGCTCGGAGAATCAAGATTGGGAAGCCAAGTGATACGACCTTCAGTGATGCGTTGCTCTAATTCTGGGCAGTCAGGTAGTATATGTTTCGGTGGCCCACAGAGAATGATTGACTTGACTAAATTGCTGGCTTCTAGGGCGTCAAGCACACGCATAATCATGGGTTTACCAGCAACAGGGGCGATGGCTTTGCACGTTGCGCCGGTGTGTTGCGTGATTGGGTCGTTACCCGTGCGGTCTGCCGCAAGCACCACGGCAACAAATTGGCTTGTTTTATCCATTACAGCGTTTTCCCGTAAATACGATAACGCTTGTATTGTTTGCTGCCAATGCTATCGAGTATGCCACGCATGCCTTTATTGTCTTCCAGTATCCAAGATAATTCGACTTCTTTGATGCCTTTTTCCTTTGCGGCTTGTTTAGGCGCATTGATGACCATGCAGGCCAGGGCGATGCCTAATGGTGTGTTCTGGAATTGTTTGCGTACGCCCATTAATGGTATGCGGCCTGTGTGAATTTCGTTACTTCTCAATTTTCTAATCAGTTTAATTAAGCCAAAAGGAAATAGGCTGCCGTTGAGCTGGGTGAAAACTTCGTTAAGGTTGGGCAAAACAACCATGAACGCCGCTGGGACACCATTAACTTCTGCGATTTGAATGAGTTCATCTGATACGAGTAGACGTAGGCTGGTTCCTAGCTCAGCGAATTCGGCCTCGGTGAAGGGAATAAACCCCCAGTTCTCAGACCATGCGTCATTGAAAATATCCCGCAGTATTTCCATTTCTGCTTTAAAATTCTTGCGCTTAAGTGGTCTGATTTGTACTTGTTTGGCATATCGTTGAATCAGTGTACGCATGACACGAGGTGTTTCAAAGTTGGCATTCACCCAATAAGCGAGCAAATCTTTTTCAGGCAGATAACCTTCATTCTCAAGCAGGCCGCCATACCACGTCGGTGAATGGGGCATCATGACAACAGGTGGGGTGTCAAATCCATCAACCAAAATGCCACTTTCCTGATTAATGGAGTGACTAAATGGCCCGTTCACATGGCCAGTATGTCGCGCAGCTAACCATGCTTCGGCGTGTAGTATCAGTGCTGAGAATGCGTCGGCATCATTAATGCATTCCAGTGATCCAAAGTGACCCGTATCGTTACCGTAGCGTTCGCGGTAGAGTGTGTCAATTTGGGCGCTGATTCTACCGACGGGTTGTTTGTTTTTGTAAGCAACCCACGCTTGCCATTCGCCATGCTTAAAAAATGGGTTGTGCTTTGAATAATGAAAGCGCCTTTCCAGACGTAAAGGTGGAACCCACATGGGATCATTTTTATAGACATGCCAAGGAACTTCAATAAAGTCGCCCATGTCACGCCAGTTTATTACCGGGCGTATCGTGATAGGTGTCGTATTAGTTTGGTTGGACTTTATGGGCATAGCATAAGTGCGATATATTGTTGGAAAACGAAACAAATACGGCGATTATAGTTTTTTGAACAGATTTACGAATGATAGGCCATGGTCTCAGTTGGGCGTGAGCCGTGTGAGGAAATAATTCATAGTGAGAGGATGATGGAAAGTGTTGATTATTGTAAGACATGATATAAATCAACGCTTTCTTAACATTACATTTTATCAGGGTATTTCAATAAATTAGTAATCAGTGTGTGAAAGACTGCTTTGGGGTCGGGTTCACTGTCTGTTGATTCATCGTGCGCAAGACATTTCTCGTCAGTAATGGAGATACAGAAGTCACGGTATTTGTTCCAGTCATCGTTGTAATCTTTTAAAAGATCTTGTGGTAGAAAGACGCGTAGTGTTTCAAAATTATCTTGCATCTCAGGCAAACGAGCGCATAGATAATTGTTTACGTTTTCTGGCCAATTGACGGGTTTTGGATACATTCCAGACAGTTCCGTTTCAATGGTGTAGCGGTAATTGAACAAGGCATCTTCTTTGCGTTTGCGGTTTATAAGCTCAATAGCCAAAGCAGCGAGACCTATTAAACCGAACAGGTAAAATGGCCATAACGGGACGGTTTCAAAATAGAAAGATATTTGATCTAAGTATTCGTTCAAAATTTTCTCGATATTAAATTAGCGGTTAGAAAACGCAGGCACAGCAAGTAGCGTCATTTATATTGACTTTGGTAGATGCTTTACTCAACCAAGATGCGCCCAATGTTTATGATATTGCCATATGATGGTGTATGTATCAATATAGTTTGTTATGAAAGGTTGTTGATTCAATAAAAACAGGATCAGCCCATTATTGGCACTGACCCTGTTTACTGGGATTGTCAACGACAGCTTGGCGTCGTTAATCTTGTATCCAAGCTGTCTTTACTCCCATGATCACCTGTTCATGATTTATTATCCTGGGCTTCCTCCCGTGGGTGATGCGGATGGAGCCCTGGCAGCAGGCTGGGTAGCAACTCTAGACTCTAGTGCTGCAATTCGAGTCTGTAATGTTGCAACTACGTTTTCTGACTCTGGTCCAGCCATGTGAGTAAACTCAACACTGTCTTCATATGGTTCTTTGGTTGTGCCTGTTGCACGAATGAGCGCGCCTGCAACCAAACCACCGACGATAGCGATACCCATGGTAATGCCAATGCCGGTTAATTGATTGCTCGCAATACCTGGAACGACTATTAGTGCACTGAAGCCACCTAGTAAGCCTGGCAGTCCGTGTAAGTTGTGGACACCACAAGTATCGAAGATTCTGATTTTCTCCAATGCGGGTAAGAGGTATCTGTAACCGAGCACTGAAATTGTTCCTGCGATTAGACCGATAACAAACGCGCCGAGTGGATCGACAACATTACATACGGAACCAATGGCAACACCACCGGCTAATGCGGCATTTGCCATGTCAACCATTGAGGTCTTGCCGCTGTTAACCAAGGTGCTAATAAAGTAGGTGGCGATGGTTGCAGCACTCAGCGCAAGTAAGGTGTTGACAACGGTTTGTGGCATATCTGCAAGCGGAACCAAAGCAGTAGCAAAACTTGGCCAGAACAGCCATAAAACTACGGAACCCAACATCGCAAAACGATCTGAGGTGTGATCTGATTCAATTGGGCGGCTACGTTGATACTCGGTCGTTAATACGACAGACATTGCCAGTCCAAAATAAGCACCAAATGCGTGAATAACGATGGACCCGGCTGTATCTTGGAATGTGTCGTCGACTAGGCCGAATAAGCCGTCCAAAACGATCAGTTCATTTAATAGGTAGAGTGGCACAATTAACAATGCCAATAGGGCATACTGAAACACTCTGAGGCGACCCAGTACGGCGCCCATAGCGATTAATCCAGTGGCACCAGCCAGTAAGGCAAAGAGTAATGCGTCTAAGGTGTGCGCCTCTAGTGCGTGGCCGAAAACGCCATTGGCACGAAGTGCAATATAGAGCGGAATACTGACGGCAACGACCAGATAAGTGCCGGTAAGGGCACCAAAACCATATCTTCGAACGAAGACCATGAGAAAACCAAAACCGATCAATAACATCGCTAATATGTGGATGATATAGTTATACTGTGCGACGACCTCAGCTTGAGTCGGTTCAGCTGCTTCCGCTGCACTTACCAAACTACTGAAACACAGGAGAAACAAACTCACTACACTAAGTAGCGTAAAGCAAATACTTTTATTCATTTGACTTGTCCCTTATTTATAGTGGTTATTTGGGGTATCTATTCATTCAGGCTAATTATTTTGGTTACCCCGGAAAGAGTTTGAACCTTAAAAGCCATAAACACAATAGGGTTTGTCAAAAATTTGGTGTTTGTAATATATATCGCCAGTGTCCCGTTAGCTGGCACTTGAATAAAAACCATGTTTTCCAATAGTTAACGTCACTCTAACAGATCGGTAGAATGCTTATGTGCGTTGTTTGTTTCCTATTTTAGGTAAATTGTTCATTTGAATATTTGCAGCCGCTATTTTTATTCCATGCGTTATTTTTATAATGATAAACATAGCATCTTGGCACTATGACGGCTTTGTCATGCGCATCTAACGAATCTAAAGCTTTTTGGTTTTGTTTTCTATCGTTAGTTGGTTTTAAGTTGAATAACCTCAATTGAAACTCTGTTTCATTGCCACCAAAAGTAAAGTTTGGGTTGAAGTAATGCTGATGATCGTACATATTATTTACAAATGTTTCTATTGTGCACCCAAAACAAAAACCATTAACAAAACCAACTGCCACTGGATCTTCATCCCTGGTTTTGCCGTTATTTGAGTATTGTATTTTCTCGCTGCGATTAAGTAAATGGCTGAACGCCCAGCATTTTTTTTTGTTAACCCAAGCGTGGCCGGGGTTGTTCGTTATGGGGCCATAAATCACATTTTGCTCTACAATAGAGGAAACAAAAAACTGCCACGTATCATTGATGACAATGTCGTCATTCATTATAAAGATAATGTCACATGCGTTCTGGATACATAAATCAATGCCTTGATTCCAGGCGCCAGTCAGACCACCATTTTTGTGTTGGTCATTGATTCTGATATAAATAAAATCATCGTGCGTATCGCAAAAATCTGAAACTTTATGCGTTTCATTGTGCGTAGATTCGTTGTCAAACACACAGATAAATTTTTCAGGTTTTACGTTTTCAAGTACAGAATCCAAGCAAGGCAATATGAATTTGTTTACAAAATTATGATAGACCACGACTAATCCAATTTTCATAATATAGTATTGCTTTCTTGATTTATGAATGAATTTTTAAAGGAATTATTGCTTGAATGGATGTCAAGATCTGTGGGTGTCATGTTTTAGCTTTGTTCTCAGCGCCAATGTCAAGTCCGAGAGCTTTTATTGGATACGATAGTGATTTTCTTTGCAGTCACTTAACGTCATTGGCATGCTGCTCTAATAATTCCACATACCGTGGTAAAACATTTTTATCAGGGCCATCTAAAATCTCTCTCAAGAATCGTTGCCGGTTTTCTTCAATATAAAAGGAATCACAGCCATTAGATAGGAAATGACTGATTTTTTCATATACGTCATCTCGACATCTTAATTCTGTTTCAGGCATATAATCCGCTATCGTTGAGCGACCGGCGATTAAATAATCAGCGGCTAACACCGGTTTTTTTGCTCGCACAGCTTCAAAAACAACCGAGGTGGCTAAGTCAATAATAATGTCCGACCAATTCATTAAATGAGCGGAATGCGCGTCGTCACCAGCAATGCTTACATTAGGTAGTTTTTTAATTGAGCTGTCTGTTGTTAATGATTGCTTCCAGCCGCTACGTGTATGTGGCTTTATAATCATCTCGACGCCAGGAAAATCAGCAATCATATGGACAACTTCACCAACTTCTTCCCAGAATGTTGTGAAATTAGCCTTTCTTAAAAACATGACTATTTTAAGCTGGCTATCTGAAGGTTTTAATGGTGAAGGAGGTAATATTTTAGTTAATTTAACAAGCCATTCTTCACAAAACCGTGGGGAACCCAAAACAGCAATCGCTTGATCTTCTAGAAAGGGCCTGAAACGTGTCGCGCATAGTTCGTTGGGAACAACTAATTTGTCGAATATTCCTGCGTTAGAGAATGTTGTGTCGGGTAGAACACGGCGTTCGCCGCGGCGTATTAATTGATTGGCATGAGGGCTATCACCGTGCGGTAGTGACACGGCACCGAATCCTTTTTTGTGCGCCATCTCAACGACGATTTCCACCCATTCAACACAAATCACTGAGTTTCTTTCAATCCAGTCGAATGCAATGACGCCCCCATTAACGTCAAAACTTCTCGTCAATAATTGATTGGCGGTATGTCGCCACAACCGCTCACGCCGTTTCTCATGATAGACGTCCGCCAATGCGCTAACCAGTGGACCAATAACTTTTATACGCCGTACATTGCGCGTCAACAGAAGCATCTGTAATCGCCACTTGATATACGTTAACCTTGAAAACAGTTCGCGCACATGAGAGACGCGAACACCGTTGAGTGTTTCTAGGTGTGCAATACGATAATCGGTGCGGAATTTTGCTGAGCCAATTAATATCACGTCACATTGATGACCTGATTCAATCCACTTGGATATAATCGGCGTTATATG
>JAJFJH010000149.1 GCA_021774155.1 Nitrosomonas sp. | reverse complement strand
CCAATTGGCAGGCCCGGTGTTGGGAGCGACCGTAGCACAAAATCCACGTAATGTGACGGTCAGCCAGTTTACTTTAACGGCAGCACCTAAAATAAAATTTCTGGAAGGCAGCAAGCTCAGACCCTGGATTATCCCTGCTGGATTAGCTATCCACGTGATTAGCCCACCTTCTGAATCCATTACAGTATTAACGCCAGGCGTCATGTTTGCTGCGGGTGCCGATTATAATATTTGGAAAGACTTCTATGTTGGTCTTGATGCACGCTACCACATAACTGGCGGCAAACACGATGGTGTCAACATTGATGGACTGACTGCAGGCGGATATGTTGGAATTGGTTTCTAAGTTTATTGGTTTTCCTTTCTTTAGTTAGTAATTGTAGTGTTTGTATTTAAGTTCTAGTTCGTGACGAAGCCTTTACACCCCAATGTTTACAGCGGGGTGTTTTTTTTGAATGTTATAAAATAAATGCTCTACGTAATCACTTTCTGAACCAGAAAGATATTGAGGCATAAAACAGCTTCATAAATTAACCGACGGTTTATCCATCCTCAGCAAAAAAACGCAGTTCTCTAAAGCCCTCGAAACTTTAGTTCTTTTGATTTAGATTCAAAAAATCATTTTACTCTCAACTTTTTTTCTTAAGGTGCGACAAATTGTCGCACTTGATATAGAATGCAATTACCTATTTAACCCAATGAATTAACTAATCATTATGTTAAATAAGAGATCATAAAATCTTTCAAGGCATACTTTCTATGTTTCTATGCCTATCGTTGATATTTGAAAGTGGATTTACTGACAGACGGTGAATTAACAAAATCATAATAAAGGGGGGTGTAAACATGAAGCAACTATTCAATATGGTGCTTGCGAAAAGTATTCATTACTCAAAGCTGGCTTCTCAACCAATACGGTTTAATCGTTTTTATTCTAAGAAAATTGTTCTACCAGTGCTAATAATCGCAACTTCATTATTTTCTTTTGCAACAAATGTCATTGCACAAGAAGCCTCGACAGGAAATCAACATCGCATAGAAATGTTTGCAGATAAGCTTGTTGAAGGTGAAAACTATCTTGCCTACCGGATGATGTTGCATGAAGTAACCGATAAAAATGGCAACACCACAGATATCACCTCTAGATACAGTATTGAAGCTATTATTCCCGGCCCTACCATCATCATGGACGAAGGTGATGTGGCGGATATTACACTGTTTAATCGAGTACCCAACCCAGATGAAGTTCTTCATCAAGAAAATGTCAGTTTGCATGTCCACGGCGTTCACTATCAATTTCATAGCGATGGCACGCTAAAGTATGTCAACTTAGATGAGGATCAAGGCGCTACGCTTGTTCAATCCTACACTTATCGCTGGGATGCAGCTCGTGGTACTGCCGGAACCTGGCCATATCACGACCACAATATGAACAGTCATAATGGTGCGGAAGACAAGGGCTTGTTTGGCGCCCTAATTGTCAACCCTGCATCCGGTAATGTGGCAATAAGTCAAGGTGGTAACAGTAGCAATATCTCTCTTTCCAGCATTCAGAAAGAATATGTTTTGTATGTTTTAGACGATATTTTTGTGGGAACTGAGATCGATAGCCAAACGGGCGAGCAAACACCTGTTTGGGTAAATCCAACTTTGACAGCACAAAAAGGCAGTAATGTGAGGTTTCATTTAATAGCGTTGGGTACTAATTTGAATCAATTCGCACTCCCTGGCTATGGCTGGGTAGATGCAGGAACTAATTTTGTAATTAACGAGAAAGCGATAGGCCCCCTGGAGAAACATGTAGTGACAATACAGGCTGATACCAGCTCAAACTATATGAACACCACTTTCTCGGGAATATCGCAAGGCATGATAGGTAGTTTCAACGTTAATCCCTAAAAAGAATAAATCTCAAATAAAGGATAAAAAATGAAGCCAAGTCTAAATATAAATAATATCAAAACCATGGCAGCAATGATGCTGTTTGCGGCTTTGATAGTGGTCTCAAACGGCGTGTTAGCAGCAACGCATACCGTTAACATGTCAGCTGAAATATTACCCAATGGTCAGTTAGGCTATAAGATGATTAGTCATACCAGTAGCGAAGGTGCGACTCCCGAATACCCAGAAGAAGCTGTCATTCCTGGCCCTACCTTGTTCGTGAAGCAGGGCGATATTATCAATGTTGAATTGGTTAACAATACCAGCATCGAAGCTAGTTTTTTAGTGCCGAATCTTGCGCCAGGTAACAATATGCAAGTGATGCCTGGAGATACAGGCAGCTATCAAGTCAATGCTGATATTGTCGGCACTTTCCCATATGGTGATAGTGGTTCTCAGCTTCTTGGTCTATTTGGCGCAATCGTGGTTGACAACCCAAATGGTACTGTGCAGAGTTTTGTTGAGCTAAATGGAGCCATCACACCTGTTCAACGCGCAGATCTGGACAAAGAAATTGTTCTGTTTATGATTGGCTCGACTTTCTGGGGCGCTGAAATTATAAATGATACACAAATACCACTGTGGACAAATCCTTCGTTGGCTGCTGTTCTTGATGATAAGGTTCGTTTTCATATCTTATCTGTCGGACCGGGCCATACGTGGCACCTGCATGCCCATCGATGGATCGAGCCAACCGGCATCCCTGTTACGGAAGCTGCGCCCAGCATTATCGATGTTAAATTGTTGAAGGATAATTTTGATAGTCATGCGTTTACAGTCAGGGCTGGCGTCGGTGTTGGAGCAGGTGTTTGGCAATATCACTGTCATCTATTTTCCCATATGGAAGCAGGCATGGCAGGTACATTCACTGTTGTTTCTAAAGATTCTGGGGAATCGAGCGCCAGTGTTGCCGGCGCCTCTCCTTATGGTGCAATTTTCGCATCTCCAGGAACAGGCCCAGGTTTAGTAACTTTTGAGGTGACTGATGTCCCAGGTAGTCATTTCAGAAGCACCCGTGGTGAAACGCTTAGCGGCATCACCCATACTCAATCGCTGGAAATTATCCCACCCGAGAGCAGCGTTCACTTTATTATGTCAGACACCAATGGCGTGCATACCATTACAAGCTTGATATGGCCGAGTGAAGCAAGTGATGAAAACATGGGGGGCGATTCACGTCGCATACCCTTTGATCAAATTAAGCCATACAAAGGTGGGGGTATCGTAAAACTATCAACCCCTGGCTTGTACGTGTTTACTTGTAAGGTTCATCCTTATATGTTTGCCGGGGTTATTGTTGATGACCCAGCAACAGAAGGACTTGATCTAGGCGATACCATTAACATAGCAGGCGGCCTGAATAACATTCCTACATCCAGCGACTTGGCGACACAGCTATTGAAGTTATTCTTTGTTTCGACCACCGAGAAAAACTGGCAGGATTATACGTCGAATGGCCCTTGGACCGTCGCCTATCCAGAAGTTTCTGTTAGGACAGACTTAGGTCCCCTTAATCTTTCAGACGTGTTGATCGCCAGATATCACAACGGTGATAATAGCGTGCCATTAACGGCTCTGTTTAACCCGGAGGTTCCAGGTGTTGGTGAAGTATGGGTTGATACGCAATCTGAGCAAACAGGAGGTAAAACAAAGCATGGTAGGGTTACCGTGGTTGATGCCGCTACTTGGAGTATTAAGCAGAAAATCTCATTGCCTGCAATCAACATGAATAATCCGCACAATATGTGGGCAAATAAAGACCAGTCGGTCGTTTATGTAACGCAATGGTTCGATAATCGGATGACGTTTGTTAATCGTGAAGATGGTTCATTAATTCGTGATATTCGGGTTGGTGATTCTCCTGCACATGTAATGACACTACCTACGACTGATGAAATATTGGTTACCTTAAATGGTGAGAATGGTCTTGCTAGGATTCAGCCAGGATCATTCGAGGTGCAAGGAAGAACCATGACCCAGCCACCTGGCGCGAGTAATGCCAATCCCCATGGCCACTGGATTAAATACGATGGCAGCATTGTTAGTACGTCTAATATTGGTACACACGATGCTGGAATTTATGACACGACAACTGGGGCAATCAAGTCAAGAACACCGACAGGCCCCGGCGCTCATCCTATCGCAGCAGGCATGACGTCTGAAAAACTTTATATGGCAAATCTCCTGAATCATTCTATGAGTGTTGTCAGGATGTCGGACGGTGAATTATTGAGCACTATCAACTTTATTGCTGATTACGATCCAATCGGTGGCGGTCTTACTGACAATGACGGCAATGGTCAATTAGCAATCGGTGTGCTTCCTATTCAGACACCTGTGTCTCCTGATGGAAGAGCCGTAGTAACAGCGCACTTGTTGGGAATGATCACTATCGTTGATACACAGACCGATGAGATCGTTGCTATGTTGCCGTGTCCTCAAGGTTGCCATGGTGTTAATTTTGGTGCGAAACAAGGCGGTGGTTATTACGCCTATGTAACCACTCAGTTTGCTAATGTCCTCACCGTCGTTGATATTGATCCGAATGGCGATGGTGATTTGTCTGATGCCAAAGTTGCCGGTTTGATATCAATGGTCTCTGATGACAACTTGCCAGTCGACGATACCATTTCAGGCATGAGAGGTCAGGGTGGTCAAGGTGTTTTGGCTATACCTAACGTCTATAACGGCTGGGTGCAAGGACTGCCAGATAATTGGAAAACCGGTTTGACTGCAGAGCAGCTTAACCCATCTCCATAAATCTAAATCCAGATTGTGGAAAAAATAGATGCCGTATTCATTTGGCATCTATTCCTTCCACGCTGATTAAAGAAAACAAAGCGATTATTCAAAAAAGAGTAAAGCTTGTAACAAATTATTTATCCCGCCGTATTTGTGCCGTGGGTATTTTTTGTGTGGGTTTCATGTCCTCCAGACCGCACCAACCACAATCGACCAACTGTCCGAAAGACTTTGTATTGCCTTGCCTTTCATAGCTGATCTTAGAGCGAATCGACCTATTATGTCGCTTGTATGCTTCTAATGTAGGGTAACAATGAGCAAGGGCGCTGATGAAATTTCAGGAAGACCTGCCTCGCTCTCAAAGCTAATAAATGCTAACAGCTCTTTTGGTGGACAAAACTGCCGAAATATTGTTTTCTCGCAGCAAGACTGCTAAGAAAAGATGAATTTAGCGTAGCAATATCCGTCTTTATGATAGAGTTCTTCAATTAATCAGTATATTGGTTGTGGCTTGTGATTTAGAGCCTGGCGTAATGGTTGTAAAGACGAGGCGTTTAAAGGCATGGCAAAAATGTCAATCTGTACGTTATGCGCTTTCTAAGCTTTTTTTTGAAAAACTATGTTCCTGGTTAATCAGGTAAGCCCAAGTGTCCAGTGTTACCGTCGCCACAGACTGTTACATCGATGCCGGACATTGTCTACTTAAACCCAAGACTAAAAGTGCAATTGCGAAGAGAGGCAAGCCAGTATTTGATTACAAACAGCCTACTAAATTAATGGTATTTCAATCAATCTCATTGAAGAACTTGTTTTAGACTGCCGTTTTTGCAAGCAAACCTGCCGGCGAAGTCATTATGAATGATTCTAATAAATCCAAGTCATTGTTGCTTAAAGAGATTAAGCAATTACGTATAGAACTAAGTGCTGTCAAGCTGACGACAGAAAAGCGTATAACCGAACTTTATAAAAGTGAGGAGCGATTTTCTTTGGCAATGCGCGGGACTAACGACGGTCTGTGGGATTGGAATCTTGAAACTAATGAAGTTTATTACTCCCCCCGCTGGAAAAGCATGCTGGGTTATGGTGAGGAAGAACTTGATAGCACTATAAACACCTGGGCAAGACTGGTTCATCCCAATGATAAGGATAGGGTACTAGAAAAGGTTCAGGATTACTTAGCTGGCCGAGCAGATTCATTTGAAGTTGAAATGCGTATGCATCATAAGGATGGCCGCCAAATTTTTGTACTGTCCCGTGGATTTCTTGTAACTCGCGAATCTGATGGCAAACCAGCTGGACTAGTTGGCACTCATGTCGATATAACACAACGTAAAAAAGCCGAGGTATTTAATGATAAAAATGCCGAAATTCTAGAGATGATTGCCATAGGGCGTCCGGCGTCCGGCATTTATGATGCCATTGCATTAATGTATGAAGGACGTCACCCGGGTATGCGCTGCTCAATGCTCGAATTACACGGTAAAAAACTCTTGCACGGAGGAGCACCAAGCCTGCCAAAAGCATATAGTAATGCAGTGCATGGCATGGAGTACGGCCCCAGTGTTGGCTCGTGCGGAACCTCCACTTATACCGGAAAACGTGTTGTCGTTGAGAATATTGAGACGGACCCTAAGTGGGAAAAATTCAAACATATCGCACTACCTCATGGTATGCGTTGTTGTTGGTCTGAACCCATTAAAAACTCCTGTGGAAAAGTCTTGGGTGCATTTTGCATGTATTACAACTATCCTGCACTGCCTAATGATGAGGAATCAAATGATCTCAAATCTGCAGCAAGGCTGGCTGGAATTGTCATGGAACGGGATCAAGCTCAAAAGCGTATTCGAACGCTAGCCTATACCGACGAACTAACAGGGCTCGCAAGTCGTACGTACTTTTATAAACATCTTCAAGGATTAATAAAAACATCTGCCCGTCATCATCATCGTTTTGGTCTGCTATACATTGACTTGGACAACTTCAAAGACGTCAATGACAGCCTTGGACATGACGCTGGCGACTTGCTCCTCGAAACCATTGCCAGGCGTTTGGAAAACACCTGCCGTGATATTGACTTTGTTGCGCGTCTCAGTGGCGATGAGTTCTGTATTCTAGCTAAAGAAATAGATGATGGTTATGCTACCAATGTTGCGCGACGTTGCCTTGATGCAATATCTCAACCCATCGAGATTGCTACCAGGAAACTTATTCCGTCATGTAGTATCGGAATCGCACGTTACCCCGATGATGGAGACGATCTAGCAATCTTAGTAAAAGCTGCGGATACTTCGCTTTATGCTGCAAAGAAAAATGGGAAACATCAGTATGCCTTTTATGAACCGGAGCTCACCCGTAAGGCAGAGTACCGTTTTCAGGTCGAGCAATGCCTTAGAGAGGCAATCGAGAAGCAACAATTGTCACTCGTTTATCAACCCCAAGTTAATGTAAATACCGGTAAAATTATTGGTGTCGAAGCATTGTCTCGCTGGCACCATCCACTACTGGGGCAAGTCTCACCAGTTGATTTTATTGCCACAGCCGAAAGAATTGGCATGATTAAACCACTAACCGAATGGGTATTGAGTACAGCCTGCAGTCAGGCAGTTGCCTGGAAAAAAGAAGGTTTTTCTGGTTTACGCATGTCTGTAAATATTTCCCCAAGCCATTTTCTCGATAAGGAGATTGTGCCACTGATAAAACGTACTCTCGATGAGACAGGAATGGCCCAAGCTGAACTGGAATTAGAAGTTACTGAGAGTGTTGTGCAGACAGATAAACGCAATCTCTCAATTTTTCAAGACTTGAAAAGTCTGGGTGTTTTACTGGCAATTGATGATTTCGGAACAGGTTATTCATCATTTGCTTCTCTTAAACACCTTAAAGTTGATTGTCTGAAAATTGACAAATACTTTGTCGATGACATGCTCGTCGATAAGAAATCTCTGCTTCTCATAGGTTCTATGATAGAAATGGGGCACAAGCTGGGATATGGAATCATCGTTGAAGGTGTTGAGGCATCAAATCAACTTAATACGCTCAAAAGCCTTGGTTGTGGAGCTGCGCAGGGTTATCTGTTTAGTAAACCCGTCAATGCCAACGCGATTTCAAAGTTACTGAATACTTGTTATGAATGCTGAAATGGGAATTTGCCCAAATAAATAATTGACCTCGATATAGATGCGAAACTACGCCGGAAACTCCCAGTAAATAGTGCCAAATAGGACTGATGAGGTCTGAGCTAGTACATATAATCTAGCTTGAGCATATCAAATCATTTTTATGATTCGTGAAGAAGATCCAATAGCATTAGTATAAATAGGCTTGTTTTAAATACTCACCGAATCTTTTCTTTATTTCTTGCGGTTGCTGAATAATATCGTCTGTTAGTTTAAACAGTGGGTAGTCTGCGATGGTAAACAGCCGATGGCGGTTGACCATTTTAAGTGTATGAATGCCTTCTCCCTCAATGCCCTGGGTTTCTCCTCTTGCCAGCTTACGTCCCAGCTCGTGATGATGAGAGTCCTCACTAGTGGCTGTGGTGATTAAATCGCCTAGTCCTGCCAAATGATAAGAACTATTTGCCTGTCCGCCCATTTTACAAACAATCTGATTGAGTTCTCGTAAAACAGCGACGGCGAGATAACCACGCATATTATCGCCCAGTTCTAATTCATCAACCATGCCAAACAATAGCGCGTAAACATTTTTAAGAATGACTGACCAGCTGATTCCTGTAATATCAGAAGTTTGCTCAATATAGAGATGACTACCGTGGAAACACGTGCGTAATTTATGGTCAGCACCGGCATCATTACTACCGAGTTGTGCAAATGCATAGCGGTTAGCCCGTATTTCCTCGGAAATCATTGGCCCATAAAGTAGCGCATAGGCTTGATGAAGCGGAAGGTTTTTGGCAAAGATTTGTGCAGCTGTGCGACCTGCTTCATCCAGACCTTTGGCAATACTCACGCAAACACAGCTCTTTCTAAGATACGGCGCAATTTGTTTTGCGATTTCTCGGTGAGGATTGACGGGTAAGCAGAATAATACAATATCAGCATGGCTTGCGGCATCCTCAAGAATGACTGATTGAAAATTACCCAGAGGAAACTTTTCCCAAATATCTACTTGTTGTTCTTTGAGGAGGTGCGCCATGGCTTGACCCATTTCACCGTGTCCAAGAATTAATATCCTGTGCCGAGTGGTTGTCATTTGTTAAATGCTATTGTTTATTAGCAGGGTATTAGCTAATTTTTAGTTATATCATGGATTAAGGAGAAAGCAGCTGTAAAGAGCGGGCGGTTATTTAATGAATCAAAGGCATATCATTTTTGTACCAGGGAAGAACCCCAAGCCACCGGAAGATCAACATCGAAAGCTTTTATGGCGTACTTTATTGGAAGGTGTGCGGCGTGCTGATCCAGATGTTGTTGATCATTTAGGTGGTCATGCTGCATGTTTTAAATTCGTCGCGTGGAATTACCTCTATTATCATGCACATAAAGATATTTCTCGTGATTTGCCATGGGTTGACGCCCTGATGAATCAACATGCGCCTACTGAGCAAGATATCAAGGAAGCCAATTCATGGCATATTAAGCTGAATCGCTTACTTTATAATATTGTCGATCATTTGCCTTTTCTGCTTCAGTTGATGCCCGAACAACTTCGTTCGACGGCGATAGAAACTCAACGTTATTTTCAGAATCGGGACAACATTGCTTGCGATATCCGCGAATTGTTAAAACAAAAACTGCGTCCGATGTTGGCCAACAATGACAAAGTGATGCTTATCGGCCATAGCCTGGGTTCTGTTATTGCCTACGATACATTATGGAAACTGTCACATTTGGAACACTTACCTGGCAAGATTGATCTGTTCTTAACCATAGGAAGTCCATTAGGAATGAACTATGTGCAACGTAGATTAATGGGACATGATAAAACAGGTATCAATAAATACCCTACAAATATTCGGCGTTGGATCAATATTTCTTCGACTGGAGATGTGACCGCACTAGACAGAGTTTTTTCTGATGACTTTAGCCCTATGTTGGATTTGGGCGTTATAGAGTCTATTGAAGATCACTGTGAGGGAATTTATAATTTTTTTCGCAATGAAGAAGGGTTGAATTGTCATCGCTCATACGGCTATCTGGTAAACCCCGCAGTTGGTAAAGTTGTTGCTGATTGGTGGCAGCCTCCTCCTTAGGGTTATGGAGCATTTAAAAACTGAACCTTTACGGCTAGCGCCGGTAGGATCAAGTCAGTGATGCTACCACTTGTCGTACTAATTCAGGAGAAGATGATGCCATCTAATGTTTTTACAATTTTTAACCACGGCACCGATTTTTACCGAGATAAAGATCCAAATGAGCTAATCACCATGTTGAGTGGCGCAATGTTTGGTAATGAAGCGCGTATTGTCCAGACAGGTAAACGTAACGCTAAAACGCCACTCCCTTTTCAACTTGAATCACCTCGCCCGTCGTATATTATCTGCGAAGGACCTGGTTCTGATGAAGTCTCCGCTGAAGTATCTCAAAGTGGCGTGAACCACGCCCATCCGGGTAAATACAACCCAATTTTCAATTCTGAAAAGAACCCGGGCGAATCTCATCTATCCAATACCCGCCTTAACCCAACAGGCGGGAAAAAATACTGGATCATGGGTGAGCAGCAAAGTAGTGAGTTTCAAGACCATTTTATGGGCAATACACCCCAACCCTATCAAATAACAGGGCGGACACAGGGAAATGGGTGGGACGACAATGTCTATAAGGTTGTCTGGCTGATAACACATCTAAAGTGGGAAACCGAACAGTCCATTGATACCATCAATATCGTCGGTTGGAGTAGAGGGGCGGTAACTTGTTTGAAAATGGCCAACAAACTTTTTGAGGTATTTGAAGACACTGTCAACGTTAATATTCTTGCCGTTGACCCTGTTCCCGGCGGCCTCACACCTGAAACCTTCGACACTAAAACCATCCCGCCTAATGTGAGGAATTACCTGGCCATCTTAGCCATGGATGACAACCGCTCAAACTTTCAACCACTCGAAAGAAATAAAGTAAAACTCTTAGCTCCTCAAAGCCAGCACGGCAAAAATGGCAACCCAGACAGCCTAAACCCGCAACACATAAAACCCCAGGTACATTTCCTGCCCATGCCCGGCAATCACTCCGACCTCGTCAATTGGGCATTGAGTAGCGCTCAAGTCAGCCATAGCGCACAACTTTGCCGCACTATTGCATGGCAATATTTAACAGCACAGGGCACGGACTTTTCTACAAGCTTTCATGCAACAGCCGACGAGATTTGCCAGCACTACAACGAACTAAAC
>JAJFJH010000148.1 GCA_021774155.1 Nitrosomonas sp. | reverse complement strand
TGGCGAGGACGTTTTAAAATGCCATTGGTAGCGGTTACCGGAAGCAATGGTAAGACAACTGTCAAAGAAATGATTGCATCGATTCTATGTGAATCAATTAAAGATTCATCGGACAGTAATGAAAGTTCAACACGCGTGTTGGTAACTGAAGGTAATTTAAATAATGACATTGGTGTGCCACAAATGCTATTTCGGTTACGTGAACAACACCGTTATGCGGTGATTGAAATGGGTATGAATCACATGGGTGAAATTGCGTACCTTACTCAGCTGGCAAAGCCGACAGTGGCTGTCATAACAAATGCGGGAGAGGCGCATATCGAAGGATTGGGTTCAATTGAAAAAGTGGCGCGTGCTAAAGGTGAGATTTTTGAAGGGTTGGACCAGCAGGGCGTTGCAGTCATAAATGCAGATGATACCTATGCACATTTATGGGAAGAACTGGCGGGCAATCGATGTGTAGTGGAGTTTGGTTTAAATAAAAATGCACAGATCAATGCAGATTATCAATCAGAGGGGTTACGTAGCAAGATAACTGCTAAATTCCCAAGTGGTTATGAGCAAATAGAATTAAAAGTGCCGGGTAAGCATAATGTGACTAACGCGTTGGCAGCGGCGGCGGCGGCTGTTGGTTTAGGTATTAATAAGGAAATTATAGCGGCAGGTTTAGAGAAATTTACAGGTGTAAAAGGTCGTTTGCAGAAGAAGCAAGGAAAGTACAACGCTTTATTAATAGATGATAGTTATAACGCCAACCCAGCATCAGTACGTGCTGCGCTGGAAGTGTTGGCAGAGACAACCGGTAAAAAATATTTAGTACTAGGTGATATGGGTGAATTGGGTAGTGGCGGTGCAGATTTTCATCGAATGATTGGTCAGGAAGCGAGAAAGGCAGGGTTGGATGGATTGTTAACGCTGGGTGAGCTGAGTGCTTACACCGCAGAGAAATATGGGCAAGGTGCGCGGCATTTTGAATCAATGCCGACGCTGTTATGTGAAATCGAGAAGTTGCTGGCTCCTGATGTGACGTTGCTTGTCAAAGGATCACGCTTCATGCGAATGGAAAATGTAATAAAGCAGTTTGAGATTTGAGTATTTAATGACAAAGAATATGACATGTAAACAGACGCAGCGACAAGTTGATTATCTGAAGATGTTGCGTTCTTTAGAGGGGCTGCTATGTTATTAATGCTATCACAGTGGTTTGCACAGGATATTAGTGCATTTAATGTGTTTAGTTATATTACGATGCGAACAATGATGGCGGCATTAACTGCGTTGGCCATTTCGTTCCTGGTTGGTCCCTATATGATCCGTAAATTAACGGCCTACAAGATAGGTCAATCGGTACGTGATGATGGACCGCAAACCCATCTAATTAAGGCCGGCACACCCACAATGGGCGGGGCGTTGATACTGGTGTCTATTGTTATTACCACGTTATTGTGGGCAGATTTAAGCAACCGCTATATTTGGGTTGTGTTGCTCACAACAATGGGGTTTGGCATCATTGGTTGGATCGACGATTACCGTAAAGTTGTGCATCGTAATTCTAAGGGGCTTTCCGCGCGTGCAAAATTTTTCTGGCAATCTGTGATTGCGTTTACCGTTGCATTTTATTTGGCTTCAACTGCTGAGTTGCCCGCCCAAACAGATTTGATTGTACCTTTCTTTAAAGATATCGCGATACCAATGGGTGTTGCTGGTTTTGTTATATTAACTTTTCTTGTGATTGTCGGAACAAGTAACGCGGTCAATCTTACCGATGGACTAGACGGCCTTGCTATCATGCCAACGGTTATGATTAGCGGCGCATTAGCAGTTTTTGCTTATTTAGCCGGTCATGTTGTTTTCGCAAATTACCTAGGTATACCTTATATCCCTAACGCTGGTGAGTTGGCAGTATTTTGTGCCGCATTAACGGGAGCAGGATTAGCTTTCTTATGGTTTAACACGTATCCCGCTGAAGTATTTATGGGTGATGTTGGTGCGCTTGCGTTAGGTGCTGCGTTAGGTGTGGTGACGGTTATTGTGCGGCAAGAAATTGTGTTGGTTATTATGGGCGGGGTGTTTGTAGTGGAAGTATTGTCCGTCATGATACAAGTTGCATCGTATAAGTTTTTAGGTAAACGAGTTTTTCGTATGGCACCCCTGCATCATCATTTTGAATTAAAAGGTTGGAAGGAAAATCAGGTGGTGGTGAGATTCTGGATTATTACCATCATTCTTGTATTGATAGGGTTGTCAACATTGAAATTACGATGAGTTTGCGAGGAAAGAAAGTGCTGGTACTAGGTATGGGTGAAACAGGATTATCAATGACAAAGTGGTTGCTGCGCTTAGGTGCGGTAGTACGTGTTGCGGATAGCCGACTAAATCCACCACATTTAGAATCGTTAACGCGTTTGGTTGCGGCGGATGCAGTCTGCCTGGGTGAGTTTAAAGCAGAATTATTTGACGATGTATCATTGATTGCTATCAGCCCAGGGGTCCCTTTGATTGAGCCGCTAGTGCAGCAAGCAAAGCAACAGGGTGTCCCAGTCTTGGGTGATATTGCACTTTTCAACATGGTGCTTGAACAAGACAAAATAACAAAGCCAAAAGTCTTAGCCATTACAGGTTCCAATGGCAAAACAACGGTTACTGCCATGGTTGGTGCGATGTTAAGTAAAGCCGGATGGGATGCTGAAGTGGCTGGAAATATTGGCCCAGCAGTGTTGGACGTATTAATGGCAAGAATGGACTCAGGAAAATTGCCTCAAGTCTGGGTTTTAGAGACCTCCAGTTTTCAACTTGAAACCACGCCCAATCTCAATGCAGATGCTGCAGCTGTGTTGAATCTAAGTGAAGATCATTTAGATAGATATGCAGATATGGATGCCTATGCGGTAGCAAAAGCACGCATTTTTAAGCGTGATAGCGATGGCAAAAGTATGCAAGTTTTGAATCGTGATGATGTGCAAGTATGTGAAATGGCGCTAGCGGATCAAGAGCAAGTGACGTTTGGTCTCAGTACACCTAGGTCAGATTTAGATTTTGGTTTGCTTCATGATGATGATGATGTTTGGTTGGTGCAGGGTAAGACCTGCTTACTAAAGACGAACGAGCTAGTGGTGATGGGGTTACATAACGCGGCTAATGCACTGGCCGCTTTAGCCATATGCCGTGCGTTACATCTGCCATTTGAACCTTTATTGCAGGCGCTACGAGAATTTCGAGGCTTGCCTCATCGCATGGAGAAAGTGGCTGCTTTTAATGGTGTGACATTTTTTGATGACTCAAAGAGCACCAATGTTGGTGCGACTGTGGCGGCATTAAATGGCATTAAGCAAAAAGTTGTTCTGATTGCTGGCGGCGATGGTAAGGGGCAAGATTTCTCGCCGCTCAGGAGACCCGTGTCAGAAAATACGCGCGCTGTGGTTTTGATAGGAAGAGATGCAAAAAAAATGGCTGCTGCAATTAACTGTTGCGACGTGCCAATACATTTTGCAGAGACCATGCAGGAAGCCATGCAGATCAGTTTTTTATTGACGCAAACAGGAGATGTGGTGTTGTTGTCACCGGCCTGTGCCAGTTTTGACATGTTTAAAAACTATATTCATCGCGCTGAAGTATTTGTCGCGGCAGTAAAAGAAATTGAGGCTAAATTTTTTAATTTCGGACAGAAAGAACACTAACTGATGAGTTATCAAGCGAACAGTCAAAGAAGTATGGCAGATTTTGATCAGATATTGGTCTGGACTGTCATGATTTTGTTCGGCTTGGGGTTAGTTATGGTCTATTCAGCATCGATTGTAATAGCAGAAGATAGTCATGGCACAGGTGGAAATTATTATTTAATAAGACATGCAGCCTATATCCTCGTGGGTTTATTGTTGGGCGCGCTAGCATTTCAGGTGCCGATGCAAAGGTGGCAACAATATTCAAGTTACTTGTTTTTATTTGGTGTGTTTTTGCTCGTTTTGGTTTTGATCCCTGGAATTGGTCAAGAGATTAAAGGTGGCAGACGTTGGCTGCCATTATTTGTAGTCAACGTGCAGCCATCAGAATTTATGAAATTCTTTATTCTGATTTATACAGCAGGCTATGTAGTAAGAAAAGCAGGTTATCTGGACAGTTTTATCAGAGGTTTTCTTCCGATTTTTCTGATTATCTCAGTCGTAGGGGGGTTGCTGTTACTCGAACCAGATTTTGGTGCGTTTGTTGTGGTAACCGTATTGGCTATGGCCATACTTTTTCTGGGTGGGCTGAGTTTGAAGCTGTTTAGTGGATTATTCGCTTTCCTGATTACTAGTGCATTTGCTTTAGTGGTGGGTGCTGGTTATCGCATGGATCGCGTCGTCGGATTCATGGATCCATGGGCAGATCCTCATGACAAAGGCTATCAGTTAAGTCATGCATTAATGGCATTCGGACGCGGTGAGTGGTTGGGTGTCGGTTTAGGTGGAAGTGTTGAGAAGTTGTTTTATTTACCCGAGGCGCATACCGACTTTTTACTAGCGGTACTAGCAGAAGAACTGGGTTTTGTCGGGGTGTTGGCAGTTATTTTATTGTTTGCTTGGTTGGTTATGCGAGCATTTGTAATTGGCCGGCAGGCGGCTAAGTTGGAGTGTTATTTTTCAGCGTTGGTAGCGCAAGGTATCGGTATTTGGATAGGTATGCAGGCCTTTATCAATATGGGTGTGAATATGGGGGCATTGCCAACCAAGGGATTAACGCTGCCGCTGATGAGCTTTGGTGGCAGTAGCATCACGGCAACCTGTCTGGCATTAGCCGTGTTACTACGTGTGGACTGGGAAAACCGACAACGTCTTAAAGGTTTTACGGTATGACACAGACGATTTTGATCATGGCTGGTGGTACGGGTGGGCATGTGTTCCCAGGTTTAGCTGTGGCTAATTATCTAAAATCCGTCGGATGGCGTGTGGTATGGCTAGGTACTCAATCTGGTATGGAAGCAAGATTGGTGCCGCAGCATGGTTTTGAAGTAAAAACGATAGATTTCTCAGGATTGCGCGGAAAGCGTGTGGTTGCTTGGTTGGCATTGCCACTGCGTTTATTACGAGCTTTCTGGCAAAGTATTGAAGTGATACGTGAAGTGAAACCGAATGTGGTGTTAGGAATGGGTGGTTATCCAGCATTTCCGGGCGGCATGATGGCCTCATTAATGAACAAATCACTAATAATTCATGAGCAGAATTCAGTGCCGGGTCTGACAAATAAGATATTAGCAAAACTTGCAGATAAAGTGTTACTCGGTTTTCCTGGAGTCATTCAGACTGGTCGTAACAATGTCATATTTTCTGGAAATCCTGTGCGTGATGAGATTGGCCGGTTAGATACACCTGAAGAACGTTTTCAAGGTCGAGAAGGGAAGCTTAAGTTATTGGTCGTTGGTGGTAGTTTAGGCGCGCAAGTTTTGAATACGGTCGTGCCAGAAGCATTGAAATTATTGCCGCAAAATATGCGTCCATCAGTCATACATCAAGCAGGCGCAAAGCATTTAGAAATGCTGAAACAGAATTATGGTGAAATGGTGGAGGATGTCGAGTTAGTGGATTTTATAGATAATATGGCGGCGTGCTATGCCGACTGTGATCTGGTGGTATGTCGAGCAGGTGCTTTAACAATTTCTGAATTAACTGCAGCGGGGGTGGCCAGTGTTCTCGTGCCTTATCCTTACGCGGTGGATGATCATCAAACAGTAAACGCAGCATTTTTAAGTAATCATGAGGCTGCTATTTTACTGCCTCAAAATGAATTAACCCCTAAAAGATTGGAGAAAATTCTGTTGGAAAATACACGCGAGAAATTACTTGCTATGGCAATGGCCGCACGTTCATTAGCTAAGCCAGACGCGACACGGTTGGTTGCGCAAACTTGTATTGAAATAAGTGAGGTGCAGTAATGAAGCATAAAGTAAAGCATGTTCATTTTGTAGGAATCGGTGGTTCTGGAATGAGTGGTATTGCAGAAGTTTTGCTCAACCTAGGCTATCAAGTGAGTGGTTCGGATTTGGCCGATAACATAGCAACACGCAGACTGAGAACGATGGGTGCAGAAGTCCATGTCGGCCACGCAAGTGAATACATAGCGTCGGCCGATGCCGTGGTCACGTCAACGGCCGTGAAAGCAGACAACCCAGAAGTCATTGCCGCGCGAGATAAAAATATACCCGTAGTGCCGCGTGCCTTAATGTTGGCGGAGTTGTTGCGATTGCGCCGTGGTATTGCCATTGCTGGCACGCACGGAAAAACAACGACGACCAGTTTGGTTGCCAGTATTTTGGCTGAAGCTGAAATGGACCCAACCTTTGTGATTGGTGGCCGATTGGAAGCAGCGGGTTGCCATGCGAAATTAGGCAGCGGTGAATTTATCGTGGTGGAAGCGGATGAGTCGGATGCCTCATTTCTTTATTTGCAACCGGTTTTGACCGTCGTGACCAATATTGATGCGGATCATATGGAAACTTATGGTCATGATTTCAATCGGCTGAAGCAAACCTTTGTTGAGTTTCTACAGCATTTACCTTTTTACGGCATGTCAATACTTTGCATCGATGATGCCAATGTGTGTGAAATATTGCCCAATGTGAGTAAGCCAATAACAACCTACGGTTTGTCAGAAGCAGCTCAAGTCCGTGCAGTTGATATAGAGCACAAACAAGGAAAAATGCATTTTACGGCAGTCATTGATACAGATGGTCAAGCACGTCAACTGGAGATAAAACTGAATTTGCCTGGCGTACATAATATACAGAATGCCTTGGCGGCTATTGCCGTGAGTAATGAATTAGGTGTGGCAGATGGCGCTATTATTAAAGCGCTTGCGGAATTTAGCGGCGTTGAACGGCGATTCCAAAACTATGGTGATATTAAATTAACGGGTAAGTCATCTTTTACCTTGATTGACGACTATGGTCACCACCCAGTTGAAATGGCGGCGACGATTGAAGCCGTACGGGGTGCCTTTCCAGGCCGACGGTTGGTGTTAGCTTTTCAGCCACATCGCTATACACGCACACGAGATGCATTTGAAGATTTTGTCAAAGTGCTTTGTAAAGTGGATGAATTACTGTTAACAGAAGTTTACGCAGCTGGAGAACAACCAATTGTTGCTGCTGACAGTAAGTCGCTAGTCCGTGCAGTTAGGATCAATGGAAAATTAGAACCAAAATTTGTTGAAACGGTGGATGCATTGGCACCAGCAATACTTGATGTTGTTCAAGATGGCGATATTGTGTTGGTTATGGGGGCAGGTTCAGTCGGTAGTGTGGCACCTGATGTAGCGCAGAATAGAAAACGATTAAAGCTGATTAGTGGTTAAGTGAACAATTAAATTTTGAGGTTGTTACAAAACACACTTATGAAAATGCCAGAAGTTAATGAATTTATTCATGGTTCTAATATGCCTATTTTACGTGGTGAAATGCGTATTAATGAGCCGATGAGCAAACATACTTCTTGGCGTGCAGGAGGTGGGGCGGCACGTTTCTATAAACCAGCAGATATTGATGATTTGGCCGTGTTCGTGCAAGGTTTGCCAGCAGATGAGCGCATATATTTCATTGGTCTGGGTAGTAATTTATTGGTTCGTGATGGTGGTTTTCAAGGCACGGTAGTCGCTTTGCACGGTAAATTGAAAGACTTGATGTTGGTTAAGCAGGATGCTTCGGATAGCTTAATTTACGCAAGTGCTGGGGTGGCGTGTGCGAAAGTGGCTCGATTTGCCGCGTTAAATGATTTTACAGGCGCAGAGTTTTTAGTAGGTATTCCTGGAACAATGGGTGGTGCCTTAGCAATGAACGCGGGTTGTTATGATTCAGAGACATGGGACATCGTTGAGCAGGTTCAGGTGATGGATCGTCAAGGTCGGTTGCATGTGCGACAGCCTAACGCATATGACATCGGTTATCGGTATGCGATTGCAAAAAATTCAGGTGATAACTCAAAGTGTGAAGAATGGTTTGTTGGCGGTTGGCTGCGTTTAAAACGTGGTGATCATGTGACTTCTATTCAAAGTATAAAAGAATTATTGGTGAAACGTATTAATAGCCAGCCATTAAATTTACCCAATTCCGGTTCGGTTTTTAGAAACCCCCGGGGTCATTATGCGGCGCGGTTGATTGAATCATGTGGTTTAAAGGGATTTTGTGTTGGAGGTGCCATGGTATCTCCGAAACATGCAAATTTCATTATAAATACCGGCGGTGCAACAGCGGCAGATATAGAGTCAGTAATACGAACTATTCAAGGCATTGTAATCAATAAAAAAGGCATAGAGCTAATACGAGAAGTACGCATTATTGGTGAGTCTGGGGGTCTTTACAATGAATAATCGTGACTTTGGAAAAGTTGCACTTTTGCTTGGTGGACGCTCGGCTGAACGTGAGGTTTCTCTTAATAGTGGCAAAGCTGTGTTGGCCGCACTGCAAAACAGTGGTGTGGACGCACATCCGTTTGATCCTGCGGAGCAGCCGATGGAGGCTTTGCTGCAGCAGAAGTTTGACCGGGCGTATATCGCGTTGCACGGGCGTTATGGTGAGGATGGCACAGTACAAGGCGCTTTAGAACTGATGGGTTTGCCTTACACCGGTAGTGGTGTCATGGCGAGTGCGTTAGCAATGGATAAATGGCGCACTAAGTTGGTCTGGCAAGCAGCGGGTATTACTACACCGAATTATATGATCCTTGATGCCGACAGTGATTTTAGTGAAGTAGTAAAGACATTGGGTTTGCCATTAATTATTAAGCCATCGCACGAAGGCTCAACCATTGGTTTAAGCAAAGTCATAGCAGAGAAGGATTTGCCGGAAGCTTATCAATTGGCCGTTAAATATGATCCCTTGGTTTTGGCCGAAGCATTTGTAGATGGCATGGAGCTTACAGCTGCCATTTTGGGTGATACACCCTTACCGTTGGTGCGAATTGAAGTGGCGGGTGGTTTATATGACTACCAGGCAAAGTATTTGTCGGATGATACACAATATTTTTGCCCGAGTGGTTTGCCGGATGAGGAAACAAAAGCAATACAGGCTCAAGCATTACATGCCTATCGCGTGTTGGGGTGCAAAGACTGGGGAAGAGTGGACTTAATCTTGGATAAGTCAGGAACTGCTTATTTTTTGGAAGCGAACACTTCGCCAGGAATGACCAGTCACAGTCTAGTGCCAATGGCGGCGAATGAGGCGGGTATATCATTTGAAGATTTTGTGATGCAGATATTGGCGTTGTCTTATGTGGAATAACTATCAGTTATTGAGCTTTCTGTCTTATGCCTTGTTGGTTATGGTGGCGTTGGCTGTTTTATACACCATTAATAGTCGTTACATCAAACTGCCTATCTTTCCGATTAAACAAATAAGTATTAAAGATATTAGGGGCGAAAACTTTGAAAATAATAATTTTAAGCGTTTATCCTATGCTCAAGTTGAGTCAGTGGTTAAAAACGAGGTGAGCGGAAATTTTATTACCGTTGATTTGATGGCAGTACAGCAAGCATTTAAAAAGTTACCTTGGGTTCGCACCGTGAAAGTGTACCGAGATTGGCCGGACGGATTAGAGGTTTTGGTAGAAGAGCATGTGGCAATGGCGCGTTGGGGTAATAGTGCATTAGTTAATAGCTATGGTGAAGTTTTTCGAGCAAGTATCGATGATGAATTGCCAGTATTTACAGGGCCAATGAAAGAAAGCTCACGTGTTGTAGCAGAGCAATATGTTGGTTTTAACAAGATATTAAAACCATTGCAACAGCGCATCGCCAAAATTGATTTGTCGCCCCGACATGCTTGGTGTATACGCTTGCAGGCCGGAACAGTATTGGAACTTGGGAGAGAAGAGGTGGAACGGCGGCTTGCGCGTTACGCCTCAGCATATGATCAAAGTATTGCACTAATGGATGGGCAAGAGTCTCTGATTTACATGGATTTGCGCTATCCGAATGGGTTTGCCGTACGGTTGCCAAAGGCGAAGCAGCGGGTGCAGCAATTAACAAGCACGGAAGAAGATGTAAAATCAGGGAGGTGTAACTAAATGAGTAAGGCCAGGGAAGATAGGAATCTCATTGTCGGTCTTGATATAGGTACTTCAAAAATTGTGGCGATAGTTGCCGAGATTAAGCCTGAAGGTGGGTTTGAAATTATTGGTCTAGGGAGCCATCCTTCGCGTGGTTTGAAGAAAGGTGTCGTCGCTAATATAGAAACGACAGTTAATGCAATTCAACGTGCTTTAGAAGAAGTTGAGTTAATGGCTGATTGCAAAATCAGTGAAGTGTTTACTGGTATTGCCGGTAGCCATATCAGAGGTTTTAACTCGCATGGCATGGTGCCTATTAAAGATAAAGAAGTTTCATTAACCGATGTTGAGCGGGTTATGGAAACTGCAAAAGCGGTCAATATTCCAGCGGATCAGCAGATTCTCCATATTCTTAATCAAGAATTCATTATTGATGGGCAGGAAGACGTACGCGAGCCTGTGGGTATGAGTGGTATACGATTGGAAGTGAAAGTGCATATTGTGACGGGTGCCGTGTCTGCAGCGCAAAATATAGTGAAATGTGTGCATCGTTGTGGGTTGGAAGTCCGTGATCTGGTGTTGCAGCCGTTGGCTTCAGCGATGGCTGTGTTGTCAGAAGATGAAAAAGACTTGGGTGTCTGTTTGGTGGATATTGGCGGTGGAACGACTGATATTGCGGTATTTACACACGGGGCTATTCGTCATACGGCTGTGATTCCAATTGCTGGTGATCAGATTACCAATGATATCGCGATGGCATTGCGTACCCCAACCAAGGATGCTGAAGATATCAAATGTCATTATGGCTGCGCGTTACGCAGCATGGTTGATACCAATGAGATGATTGATGTGCCAGATGTGGGTAACCGGGGCGCACGTCAGCTCTCACGTCACACGTTGGCCGAGGTGATTGAGCCGCGTGCTGAAGAGCTTTATTCACTTATTCAGGCGGAATTACGTCGTAGTGGATTTGAAGAATTGCTTTCATCGGGCATTGTGATCACGGGAGGTTGTAGCTCGTTACGCGGCATGGTCGAGCTGGGTGAGGAAATTTTTCATATGCCGGTAAGACTGGGTATGCCGCATTATGAAGGCGGCCTAGAAGATGTAGTGCACACACCTAGATACGCGACAGGCGTTGGGTTGCTGATTGCAGGTGTTGATCAAATGAAGCACCAGCAAAATAGTCGGATGCAGGGTAGTTCAGCTAAACAAGTTTTTTCAAAAATGAAAGGGTGGTTCCAGAAGAATTTTTAATGAGTATGTTTGATGAGGTGATGTTAATCGGATGAAGTGGCGGAATATTGAACTTAGCAAGATAGTGAAAGGTTTTTTAATTTTGTATCAAAAATCAGGCAGTTTTAATTTTAATCTTTGGAAGGAGAAACGGTATGTTTGAAGTGATGAATACTGAAACTCAAGAGGCAATAATCAAGGTTATTGGTGTAGGTGGCTGTGGCAGTAATGCAGTTGATCATATGATAGATAATAAGATGCAAGGCGTTGAATTTATCTGTATGAATACTGATGCTCAAGCACTGAAGGGCAATCAAGCGGCTACGTTATTGCAGATAGGAAATAGTATTACTAAAGGGTTAGGTGCGGGTGCAAACCCTGAAGTTGGGCGTGAGGCAGCTCTGGAAGATCGTGATCGTATTGCAGAGCTTATTCAAGGCTCAGATATGTTGTTTATCACGGCTGGTATGGGTGGTGGCACAGGAACGGGCGCAGCACCTGTCGTGGCGCAAGTGGCAAAAGAAATGGGTATCTTGACGGTTGCCGTTGTTAGTAAGCCATTCTCTTTTGAAGGTAGACGTATTAAAGCAGCAGAAGCTGGTATGGAAGCATTATCACAGCATGTTGATTCGTTGATTGTGATTCCTAACGATAAATTAATGACAGTATTGGGTAATGACATTAGTATGCTGGATGCATTTAAAGCCGCGAATGATGTCTTGCATGGTGCAGTGGCAGGGATTGCAGAAGTGATTAATTGCCCTGGTTTGGTGAATGTTGACTTTGCTGATGTTAAGACTGTGATGTCAGAAATGGGCATGGCAATGATGGGATCTGCATTGTCATCGGGAGTGGATCGCGCACGTATTGCTGCGGAACAAGCAGTGGCCAGTCCCTTATTGGAAGATGTGACACTTTCAGGTGCACGTGGTGTATTGGTGAATATCACCGCTAATTCCGAATTAAAAATGCGTGAAGTTACCGAGGTAATGCACACCATTAAAGAGCTTGCTGCTGAGGATGCGACGGTCATTATTGGTACGGTTATTGATGAAAATCTGCAAGATCAATTGCGAGTTACCATGGTGGCAACGGGTCTTGGTAGCGCAAAGGGTCAAACAAAGTCCAAGCCATTAACCGTTATCCATACCCGTACAGGAACAGATGACCGGGCAATGGCAATGTCGTCAGATGAGCCAGCGGTTATGCGTACCGGCAGAAGAAGTGATGCAACGGTTGCAGCCATGCGCCAATCAGGGATTGATCCAATGGATATTCCTGCATTTCTAAGAAGACAGGCGGATTAATACCTAAAATATCGGCTTATTTTTGAGTTGATTATGCTGCCTTGTTGATTTCAGCAGGGCAGTTTCTTTTTGTACTGTTGTGCGAATTATTTAAAGGGTTATTGATTGATTCTGGGGCAAGATAAACTGTGGTCTTTCAAATATAGGTATACCTATAAAATTAGCAGTTTCTCAGATAGTTAGTCAAAGGAGGTAGTATGAAATTCCAGGATATGACTCGAGAGCAGCAAGAGGCATTTAGTGGGCTTCTTTTAAATATTGTCAGTATCAAATCGCAAGAGGAGCAACAGTTTACCCAACAGTTCTTTCGTTTGCTGATATTAGGTAATGGTATGGGAATCGTGTTACTAGCAACTTTTATGGCGACGATGTCTGGTGGTTCAGTACAATTGCTAGGGTTGGCCGCGCCATTATTGAAATTCTTTGTCGGCGCAATATTGGCCGCGCTAGTGTTTTTTCCGCTAATGGCTGTCTCAAATCAGGCCACAATATATATTAGCGGTCAAGTGACTAAGTTTTTTTTAAATGAAATTGATATCGAAGAATTTAGAGGTTATGGCTTGAATAAGCTCGAAAGACTCGCGATCAATGTATTACTTGTTGGGTCTCTTGTTGCATTTAGTCTTGGTGTCTATGAATGTATCGGCGTTTTACGTAGCTAATGTGCTGTCTCACTCGAGTATATATTCAATTAGAGAGGTTGGCGTTAGAATCTTTGGTTTATCGTTTTCTCCTTCATTAAAAGACGGTAATATCGTTTCAGCAAAAGGAGTGATTGATGATGCTGAACCGCTGGTATGAACAAATCCTCGGTTATGGATTATTTTCTTGAGTGTGAATGATGGTGACTCAGGGTTGTACGTTAGTATTAACGTATTAGAGTAAGGGAAAACAAAACTTGTCGTAAATGTTGAGAAGGTGCCGCGTCCTGAATTCAAGTCTGTATTGATAGAATTAACAATAATAATAAGATCCTGACCGTTAAAATAAGCGGTCGCATTAATTGCGTCTAATTGCGTGGGTAAGCCGTCTACTGCAGGAATACCAGAAAATCCAATGGCAGTATCGCTGTCGATACATACTTTACTATTGTCGTTAATAAGTCGCGGCAAACCACCGGTAAGGCTTAAATGAAACATGCCGCCGCCAACATCTTTTATCACTTCAAATTTACTTTCAATCAGCGTTTCTGAAGTTGTCGTGTCATTTGCATTAATCGCGTTTTGGCATTCAAAGCCCTGATAGACGAGTGATACGCCCGAAGCGTAACCTGAAAACAGCGCTGTCAATAAAGTCGCTGCAACGATACTTTTCATTCTCATGATGTTGTTCCTCTATGTCATCTATTCTGTGTCGTGGTTTCATAAAGTATTTTGCACGAGTTTTCCAAATTAATATTGATTAGTAAACCCCTTTTTGAATGGCTTTCTTTGCTTTATTAGTGATTTAGAAAATAACAATTAACTGTATTTTTAAGTGGTGGATTTATCAAAGAGATATTGCTTGATAGTGCATGTTCATGAAATTGTTTTGCGGCGCTCTATTTCTTGCTAAAGGGAATCATGAAGATGAGTGATTTACAGAGAAAACTAATTCGTTATTTGAGTCCAGAATGAACAATAAAAATGTAAGTGTTAAACCCTCTTCTCTTAGCGTAGGTAGTTTTCTAGCTTCTTCTGTACATGATATGAAGAATTCGGTGAGCATGTTAATTGGGGGCTTGGATAAAACACTTGCTGCAGCTGACTCAGAGAATTTAGCAGCCTATTCTGAATTGGTGCAAATGAATCATGAGATCAAACGCATCAACAGTAATTTGATGCAACTACTGACGCTTTATAAGTTAGGGGAGGAAATTTATCCATTTGATCCACAATCTGTTTGTGTTGAAGATTTTCTGCACTCATTGGTTGTACAGAACAGTGAATTGCTTAAGTCTCACGGCATAGCGTTAGAGATTCATGCAGATCCAGCTTTGTACTGGTATTTTGATGAAGACCTTATCAGCGGCGTGATTGGCAATGCGCTAAATAATGCGATGCACTACACTCATGATTGCATTCGTTTAATTGCTAATGAAAATAGAGGTATGCTTGAGCTGCGTATTGAAGATAATGGTAGCGGCTACCCGGCTGTGATGTTGCAAGAGAGTATTGATAACATGCGTGGTATTGATTTTCAAGGCGGTAGTACCGGCCTTGGCCTGTATTTTTCAGCGATGGTTGCAAGAATGCACCGCAATCATGAGAAGCTTGGTGAGGTCATGTTAGAGAACGGGGGTTCTCTGAAAGGTGGTTGTTTCGTATTGCATCTTCCTTAATTGATACAATCGTTAATATTTTATTATAAGAGGCCATGTTCCCTAACGCGTTTAGCACTGCTCCAACGCCAGAAATTGATATTTCTGGAAAGACAGTTCTTATTATTGAAGACTACCATGCAATGCGCAGTGTTTTTCGCGACATCATGAGAAGCTGTGGAGCTGATGTCAGAAAAATAACAATGGTAGCGAGTGGTAGTGAAGCGATTGCATCATTAAACAGGGTTCAATATGACGTAGTGCTTTGTGATTTCAATTTAGGTTCAGGAAGAAATGGGCAGCAGGTTCTTGCGGAGGCAAGAATCCGGGGTCTTGTTGCGCTTGATTGTATTTGGATTATGGTGAGTGCAGACAAAACAGCTGATGCAGTTATGGGCGCTGCAGAATATCAACCAGATGCCTATCTGTTGAAACCTATTACCGAAGCTGCGTTAAGTTTAAGGTTGGCAAGAATTATAAAGAAGAAACAAGCATTTGGTGAAATTTTTCAAGCAATGGAGCGATTGGATTATCCCAAAGCAATCAGCCTATGTGATATGCGTATGGCTAAAGATAAGGCTCATGTAACTGATTTACTACGTACCAAGTGTGATCTATTGTTAAAAAGTGGTGAGTTGGGGCGCGCTAAAGGGCTGCTAGAGGAAATTTTGCTAGAACGTGATTTTCCTTGGGCAAAAGTGTGTTTGGCTAAGATTTTATTTAAAAATAAAGCTTTTGAAGCTGCAAAGACATTGCTGGAAGAGGCGGTAGCGGTAAGTCCTTCTTTTCTTGAGGCGCATGATCTTCTTGCTGAAACGCTACAGACTATGAACGATCTTGAGGGAGCTAATAGTGTACTTGAACAAGCCGTGAAGTTATCGCCCAATTCAGTAACCAGGCAAAAGATTCTCGGTGAAGTATCCATAAAGATGGGTCGGTTAGAGGAAGCTGAGCGAGCTTTCCAAAAATGTGTTTCTTTGGGAGAGAATTCGATACTGAAATCTGAAGGTATCTATATAAGCTTGGCTAAAATACATAGTGCAAAAGAAAACCCAGATGAAGCATTGAAAGTACTGGGTCAACTCAACAAGAGTTTCGATATGGATGCTATCCGCCTTAAAGTGAAAGCGGTTGAAGGTATGATTTATCATGAGAGTGGTAATAGTAAAAAGGCAAAATTAATCGCTGAAGAGTTAGGCGAGTGTTTTGGTAAAGATGATGTTGACCATGATAGTGAAAGATCATTAGAAATGGCGCGTTTATTTATGGCAACGGGTAACACAAAAAATGCGATTACTTTACTGCGACATGAAGTAAAGAATAGTCCTGAAGATACAGCTTTTCTTGATAAGGTTAATGAAATTTTTGTTGCTGCAAAGATGGGTGAAGAGGGTGCCAAATTGGTAGAGGCATCACGTCAAGAAGCGATGGAGATGATGAATCGTGGCGTGCTGTTAGTAAGTAAGGGGGAATACAAAGAAGCCATTGATGCCATGCGGCATGCTCGCGAGGTGATGCCGACTAATTTCCGTGTCTTACTTAATTTAGCCCATGCGCTGATTGCTTATCTACAAAAAAATGAAATAACGCCTGAACTTGTTAAAGAAGCGCGTGACAGCCTGTTGGCTGCCAATGTGCAGTTACCTGGTGAACCACGTTTTGTCCGTTTGATGGATGCGTTGAATAAACTATCGCCACCAGTATGATTTAAAATTTGGGCGGGCTGTCAGGCTCATTTCTTGTCTTTAGATCCTTCCTTATTCTGAAAACTCTCGATAATTAATAAGGCGGCGCCGATAACGATGGCTGCATCCGCAACATTAAACGCTGGCCAGTGATAGTTGCCAATGTAAAAATCAAGAAAATCGACCACATGCCCCAGCGTGATGCGGTCCCATAAATTTCCTAATGCGCCGCCAAGTATCATGCTGAGTGAGAGGCAAAGTAGTTTCTGGTCTTTATTCTTGTATAATAAATACACGATAAATATTGATGCGCCGACCGCAATGCTACTTAGAAACCATCGTTGCCAGCCGGATTCTTCACTGAGAAAACTAAAAGCGGCGCCTGAGTTGTAGGTCAACACTAAATTGAAAAAGCTGGTGACGGGAATTTGCTGACCAAAGGATAGCGAGGACTCAATCCAACGTTTGGTTAGCAAGTCAATGACTAGAATAACGAGTGCGATGGCGAGGCTGGTATGAGGCTTCATGTTGATTAGGACTCCAGTGAAGGTGTTTGATTAAGCAAAATGTCGTACTTCACCGGTTCCAAATAAATTAGAAACACATCGGTTGCATAACGTTGGATGGTCGGCATGGCTACCGACATCTTGACGGTAATGCCAACAACGATCACATTTTTCATGGGTGGATGCGGCGACAGAAATGCTTTCATTTTGAATGTTATCTACTGATGTCAATTGCGCTTCAGAGGTAATGACGACAAAGCGTAAATCATCACCTAGCGAGTTCAGTAACGCAAAGTCTTCGCCGCTGGTGCGGATCTCAACTGCGGCCGCTAATGATGAGCCAATTTCTCCGGTAGCACGTGAGTCTTCTAGTCTTTTTTGTACCTGAGAGCGCAGTTCACGTATGCGCGCCCATCGTGCTATCAGTGCGTTTGCATCAGGCTGTAGTGGAAACTCATGCCAAGTATGCAGTAATACGCTGTCTTCTGAATTACTGGCAAGTTGTTCCCATACTTCTTCAGCAGTGAAGCTCAGAATAGGTGCGAATAAGCGTACCAGCGTGTGTGTGACATGATAAAGCATACTTTGAGCTGAGCGGCGTGGTAGGCCTTCTGCTGCTGCGGTATAAAGTCTATCCTTAAGGATGTCTAGGTAAAATCCACCGAGGTCTTCAGAACAAAAATTGTGGAGTTTGTGTACGGCCTGATGAAATTCATAACGATCATAATGCTGAATAAGGTCTTCTTGTAGTGCTTTAGTGTGCGCCAGCATATAGCGATCAATTTCTAACCAATTATCTAACGGAACCGCATCTTTGTTAACGTCAAAATCGGCAATATTAGCGAGTAAAAAGCGTAATGTGTTGCGAATGCGGCGGTAACTCTCGACAACACGCTTAAGAATCTCGTCAGAAATGAACAATTCACCGGAATAATCAGTCGATGCCACCCATAAACGCAGAACATCAGCACCTGAGGTGTCCATGATCTTTTGCGGGGCTATCACATTGCCTTTGGATTTACTCATTTTGTGGCCTTTGCCGTCGACCACAAAACCATGCGTCAATAATGCTTCGTAGGGCGCTTGACCATCAATCGCGCAACCGGTTAATAGTGAAGACTGGAACCAGCCACGATGCTGATCTGAGCCTTCAAGATACAGATTGGCCGGATGATTTAGTTGTGGGTCAGCTTTGAGCACTGTGTCATGTGTGGTGCCTGAGTCAAACCATACATCCAGTGTGTCGGTAAGCTTCTTGTAATCTTTTGCATCATCACCGAGTAGTTCTGCTTCATCTAATGCAAACCAGGCTTCGATACCTTGTTGCTCAATTTTTTGTGCAACCTTTTCTAATAGTTCAGTGGTGTTTGGATGTAATTCTTCTGTTTCTTTATGTACAAAAAATGGGATCGGAACGCCCCAGTTGCGTTGACGTGAAACACACCAATCAGGGCGGTTCTTGATCATGGCTTCTAGTCTTGCTTTTCCCCATGATGGGTAAAATGCCGTGGTTTCAACGGATTTATTGGCCAGTTCGCGTAATGTCATGCCTTGTTGGGCAGTATCGGTGGTGTTTTTTTGATTCATGCCGATAAACCATTGCGGTGTGGCGCGGAAAATAATGGGGGTTTTATGTCGCCAGCAATGGGGATAGCTATGTTCAATCTTTTTCAAGCACATTAAATGTTCGCTGGCACGCATGGTGTCAATGATTAGATCATTGACTTTCCAGACGAATTGACCGCCGACCAGTGGTGTGTCTACCTGAAACTTGCCGTCTCCATTGACGGGACTTTCATTCGGGAGATCGTATTTTTGGCCGACAAAATAATCATCTAAGCCATGTGCAGGTGCCGTGTGTACTAAGCCAGTGCCAGCTTCAAGGGTGACATGCTTGCCACAAATAATAATGACGTTACGAGCTTCAAATGGGTGGTGTAGAGAAATATTCTCTAGTGCGTCACCTTTACAAGTGGCCAGTGTTTTTCCTGTTAATTCAAAACGCTCAAGACAAGTTTGCTTGAGTTCGCTTGCTAAGATCAGTAACCCTCGAGGCGTTTGTACTAATGAATACTCAAAGTCAGGGTGAACGCTGACTGCCTGATTTGCGGGTAGTGTCCAGGGTGTGGTTGTCCAGATGACCGCGTAAGCCTTGCAATTGTTTGGCAGAGTGACGCCAAATGCTTGAGCAAGTTGATCCTTTGCACTTGAAGAATTGACCTCAAAACCGACATCAATCGCTGGTGAAATTTTATCTTCGTGTTCCACTTCGGCCTCAGCAAGTGCTGAACCGCAATCAATACACCAATTAACGGGTTTTTGACCTTTGTAGAGATAACCTGTCTGATGGATTTTACCAAGTGCCCGGATAATACCTGCTTCAGTTTGAAAGTTCATGGTGAGGTAGGAATTATCCCAGTCAGCGAGTACACCCAGTCGTATGAAGTCAACTTTTTGTCGTTCGACTTGTACTTCTGCAAACGCACGGCAGAGTTCACGTAGTTTTTCGGCGGGTAGGTTTTTGCCGTGTTTCTTCTCGATTTGGTGTTCAATCGGTAAACCATGGCAATCCCAGCCGGGAATATAAGGGACATCAAATCCAGACAATGTTTTGCTCTTGATGATAATATCTTTAAGAATTTTGTTGATGGCATGACCAATATGAATATCGCCATTAGCATAAGGTGGGCCATCGTGTAGTATAAACTTTGGACGTCCCTTACAAGTCGCGCGGATTTTTTGGTATAAATTTTTCTCTTTCCAGGCTTCTAGCATGATCGGCTCACGTTTGGAGAGATTGCCGCGCATTGGAAAAGGGGTGTCAGGCAGATTAAGCGTTTTCTTATAATTGGTCATGAAATATCTTTAATTATTTGTATTTGATGTTAGAAAATAATTTTTAGCATTCTCCACATCTTTTGCGATTTGTTTAGTGAGTGTTTCTAAATCAGAATAAGTTTCTTCATCACGTAGCTTGTGAAGAAAATCGACACGCAAATGGCGACCATAAATTTCCTGATTAAAATCAAATAAGTGTACTTCCAGTACGGGTTTGCCATTTTTGTGAACGGTGGGGCGAACGCCCAAGCTGGCGACACCCTGAATGATCTTTGTTGGTGATGATGCGACAGCGCCATGTACGGATACAACAAAAATTCCAGAAACAGGCGGTTTGTTGTGCTTTAGCTGAATATTGGCCGTTGGGAATCCTAGTTTCTTTCCGAGCTTATCACCATTTATTACGCGACCACTAATGCTATAAAGTCGTCCGAGTAATTGTTTGGCATGATTCAGATCTCCCGATATTAGTGCTTCGCGGACTCCGGTACTTGAGACGCGTTGTTCGCCAACAGTAAAGCTTGGCATTTCATTAACTTCAAAGTCATATTTTCCTGCATAAGCCTTTAACATGGCAAGATCACCAGCACGTCGTGCACCAAAACGGAAGTCGTTCCCCACCAAAATCCAGCGCACCGAAAACCCATTAACGAGAATGTGTGTAATGAAAGCTTCCGGGCTGATTTTTGCGAAACCATAGTTGAAACGGTATACTATAACCCCGTCTATACCTGATTTATCTAGTAATTCAAGTTTTTCTCTTAAACTAGTTAATCGTGTGGGAGCTTGGTCTGGCGTAAAAAGTTCTCTTGGGTGTGGCTCAAAAGTCATCACGCAAGCGGGTAGTCCGAGTTGGCTGGCAGCATTCTTTAGACAAGTGAGCATGGCTTGATGGCCAATATGTACACCGTCAAAATTACCAATCGTTAGAGCAATGGGTGTTTCAGCGTGATCGGGAATACGTCGCCAAACGTGCATGTATAAGGTTGTCCTTAAATTCAGAATTGTAGCTTGTTTCGGATGAGCAGGTCTAGATCAGCAATCAATTGTTTGCTGTCTTGGGTTCGAGTGATCATGCAGTAAGTAATCGTAACATACAATAATTTTAAGATATTCGTTGGGATGACGAGGTGATGGTTCGTTATTGGAGTAAATTGTTACATAAGAGTGGTTCATTTTTTAAAATTTTGAAAAAGAGTGATTAATTTTAGGCCTGTTCTTTTTTTTTAGTAACGAATTTAATCTTTGAGTGTTCCTTCCATTGTCTTGTGCCGTCGTTTGAACGGTAATTAAACTACATTAACAACAACGGAGGTTTTGTGGCCGAAACACTGAATAATGAAAAACAAGGTTATGGGTCTGATCCGGTGGCGGTACGTGACACAGACCAGTATCGAGCAGAATATGTTCATTCTTTTGTGCAGAAGTGGGATGCACTCATTGATTGGGATGCGCGAATTCAATCTGAAGGTTCGTTTTTCATCGATAAGCTCCGCGAAAGGGGTGCACGGCAAATACTTGATGTTGCAACCGGCACGGGGTTTCATTCGGTACGATTATTAGAGGCGGGATTTGAAGTGGTAAGTGCCGATGGTAGTGCGGAAATGCTTGCCAGAGCTTTTGCAAATGCACGGTCTCGTGGCCACTTGTTGCGCACAGTGCAAGCTGATTGGCGTTGGTTAAATCGAGATGTTCACCAAAAATTCGATGCAATTATTTGTTTGGGTAACTCGTTCACACATTTATTTAATGAAAATGATCGCCGTAAAACGTTGGCTGAGTTCTATGCGGCATTGCGTCATGATGGCGTGTTGATCTTGGATCAACGCAATTACGACTCGTTACTCGACCATGGTTATTCGAGCAAGCATACTTATTATTATTGTGGCGATAACGTCATTGTCAAACCGGTGCACGTTGATGACGGATTGGCGCGATTTGAATATAAATTTCCAGATGAATCGGTCTTTCATTTAAACATGTTTCCGCTTAGAAAGGCCTACACCAAACGTTTGATGCAGGAAGTTGGATTTCAACATGTTGATGCATTTGGTGATTTTCAAGAAACTTACCGAGAAGCTGAGCCAGACTTTTTTGTGCATATTGCCGAGAAAAAATATATGCAATCAGAGGAAAATTCTTGAATATGGTTTCTGATCAATCTGCAGCAATAGAAAAAACAGCACGTGAATACTATAACAGTGAAGATGCCGATCATTTTTATAGCCGAATCTGGGGCGGCGAAGATATTCACATTGGGCTTTATACTGCAACGGATGAGGCCATTAGTGAAGCAAGTCATCGCACCGTTGCCACAATAGCTGAACGTTTACCTAAGTTAGATGCTAGTTGTCGTGTCCTTGATATAGGTTCTGGTTATTGTGGTGCAGCACGTTATCTGGCTAAAACTTACGGGACTCATGTTAGTGCGCTTAACTTGAGTGAGGTTGAAAATGAAAAAGCACGTGTGCTAAATGGAGCTGCTGGTTTGTCATCATTGATAGAGGTCGTCGATGGTAGCTTTGAGAAAATCCCTTTTGATGATGCCAAGCCCACTAGCGGTTTTGATGTCCTGTGGTCACAAGATGCCATCCTTCATAGTGGTAATCGTAAGCAAGTGATGGCTGAGGCTTTTCGGGTGTTGAAGTCCGGCGGCTATTTTATTTTTACAGACCCAATGCAAGCAGATAACTGCCCTAATGGTGTGCTTCAACCGATTCTTGATCGAATTCATTTGGATTCGTTAGGCTCGCCGAGGTATTATCGTGAAGCAGCGCAAGCGCTTGGGTTCAATGTACTAGATTTTGATGATCAAACACATCAATTGATTAATCATTATCAGCGTGTACTTGAAGAAACAGAAATGCATACGGAAGAACTCAAGAAAAGAGTAAGCGCTGACTATATTGAACGTATGAAAACGGGTCTAAAGCATTGGATAGCGGGCGGTAAGGCAGGTCACTTGGCGTGGGGAATTTTTCTGCTCCAAAAACCATAGTGGTCGTCTGGCCAATAGACTGTTTGTTAGAGTTAGGAACTAAGTGGTTGTGATGTTATTGATTTATCAGTGCAGTTTATTGAGTCGAGGGATGTATGCCCGCTAAAAAAGGTGAAAGAAAACATCAGATTTTGCAAGCGTTGGCAGAAATGCTGGCTAATCCGCACCGAGTTAAGATAACAACAGCGTCTTTGGCTGAAAACATTAATGTTACAGAGTCAGCACTTTATCGACATTTTGCGAGTAAAGCGCAGATTTATGAGGGACTTATTGATTTTATTGAGCAAACGCTATTTACGTTCATTAATAAACTGATTGCTGAGGAAAAAAGTGGCATCAAGCAAGTAGAAGGCATCTTGCTGCTATTAATGAGTTTTGCACATAAAAATCCCGGTATGACACGTATTCTCATTGGCGATGCATTGGTGAATGAAAAGGAACGCCTGCAATTACGCATTAATCAATTGCATGATCGCCTTGAAGTCAGTTTGAAGCAAGCGCTACGTTTTGCAGTTACCGAGCGAACAGTTAATCATCAACTGGATGTGACGGCTTATGCCAACCTGCTCATGTGCTATATCACGGGGTGCTGGCATCAGTTTGTGAAAAGTGGCTTTAGGCGAGACCCGCTTGAATACTGGGGAACACAGCGGCAGGTGTTGTTACCAGGATATCCATTTGACATGGCGGGTCGTATTTATTAGCGGTTTTTTTAAGTGTTGTTTGTTGTTAATGAAGATATATTGGCGCATACGTCACAAGCTGGATCTTTATTGAGTTTAATAGAGCGCCATTGCATGGTCAAACCATCCAGTAATTGCATGCGGCCATTTAGTGTTTCCCCAATCCCTAATAAAATTTTAAGTGCTTCTGCTGCTTGAGTGCAGCCAATAATTCCAACCAGAGGCGAGAACACACCCATTGTGGCGCAGTGCATGTCTTCATCGTTTCCATTTATTGGAAAAAGGCAGTGGTAACAAGGGCTTTTTTCATCGCGTAGATCAAAGACAGTTACTTGCCCTTCAAAACGCACAACGGCGCCCGATATCAGTGGCTTTTTAAGCATTGCGCAAGCTTTATTGACAAGATGGCGGGTGGTGAAGTTGTCGCTTGCATCTATCACAGCGTCTGCCTCTGCGACCAGTGGATGTAACGTTTTGTCGTCTACATACTTATTGAGTGTAACAACATTGACTTCAGGATTAATTTCAGCGAGCGTTTTTTTTGCGGAGTGAACTTTTGGTGTGCCGATGGCGTCCGTTTTGTGAATGATTTGTCGTTGTAAATTGGTTAAATCAACAACGTCATGATCACAGATGATTAGTTTGCCAATACCACTGGCAGCGAGGTACATTGCGACGGGCGAACCAAGCCCTCCCGCACCTATAATCAGCACACAAGAATGAAGGAGTTTTTCTTGACCTTGGATATCAAATTTAGGCAGAAGGATGTGGCGACTGTATCGCAGTAGTTGATTGTCATCCACAATCCTTTTGCTCTGATAATGAATAAAACAGTCTGACTTACGATTTAATTGTCAGCTTTGTCTTTATTCATTTCCGGCCATGGCGTGTCACCTTTTAAGTACCCCATCGCTTTAGCGAGTAGAAGGTCATCACTAGAGCCAAATTCTATCGGTGCCGCGTGAGTTTCTTCTTCTTTCTCGTCATCACTACTCTTTGACTCAGACTCTGGTTTTATTTTTTTGCTAGGTTTTTTGTCTGCTTCCTCAGTTTTGCTACCATTTGATAGATGACGACTCAAATCTGCTTCGCGAAGGCGACGCAAGTCATCATCATCAGATTCATCAATAATGTCTGGCGTGATTCCTTTTGCTTGGATTGATACGCCATTAGGCGTGTAATACAGGGCAGTGGTCAGTTTGATGGCAGTCTCGCCACTTAATGGCAGGATAGTTTGTACCGATCCTTTGCCAAATGTTTGAGAGCCCATAACAACTGAACGATCGTGATCCTGTAACGCCCCTGCAACAATTTCTGAGGCGGAAGCTGAGCCACCATTAACTAGTGTAATCATCGGCACGGTTTTAATGCCGGCTGGTAGCCCTTCCATGTAGTCATTTCGCGTGCCGCGTAGGTAGAATCGAGGGTTTGCATGTAGATTCATCTTTGCTTCCTCTGTGCGACCTTCGGTATAAACCACCAATGCATCTTTAGGTAAGAATGCGGCGGATACGGCGACTGCGCCATTAAGTAAGCCACCCGGGTCATTACGTAAATCTAGAACTAGTCCCTCCATTGGAATCTCAGTTTCTGCAAATAACTCCCTGATGATTTCTGCAAGGTTTTCTCCGGTGTTTTCTTGGAATTGTGAGATGCGGATGTAACCGTAACCGGGTTCAACAAGCTTTGATCTGACGCTCTTGATTTTGATAATATCTCGAACCAATGTGAAAAGTAATGGTTCGGTCTCGCCTTCACGGATGATTGTAATGGTTAACGGTGTTTTTGGCTTGCCACGCATTAATTTGATAGCCTCGGCCAAAGTCATACCTTTGACGGCTTTACTATCTAATTTAACGATGAGGTCACCTGTTTGAATGCCTGCACGAAACGCGGGTGTATCCTCAATAGGGGAAATAACTTTGACTAGGCCATCTTCCATAGTGACTTGGATGCCTAAGCCGCCAAACTCACCCTGAGTGCCAATCTGTAGCTCTTTGTAATCATCCTTATCAAGGTAAGCAGAATGAGGATCAAGGCCAACCAACATGCCATTAATGGCCTCTGTGATTAGTTTTTTATCTTCGACATGCTCAACATAGTCGCTTTTAATGCGACCAAATACTTGAGTGAATGCACGTAATTCTTCTACTGGTAACGGGTGCAAGACTTCTTTATTGGCGATTGCTGAGAAATTCAGGCTTAGCATTACACCTATGAGTGCACCGAAAAGAATTAAGCCAGTTTTTTTGAGCATGTTATGCATTATGCAATTCCTGTATATATATCGATATGGTTAATTATTAGTTTTACACTGATGGCCATTCAGACTGTCACTGGTTAACGGTAAATAAGATCGCTAAGCGTAGTAGTTTACAGTAGTAATTTGAAACTTTGGTATTGTTGTGCCAAAAAGCAGTAGTGTCCTGAGTAATTACATAGAGCTACTCTATTCTTGTCCAAGTTAAAGGGTCAAAGGGTTTACCCTTGTGGCGTAGTTCAAAGTATAAACCGGAATCTAAGTTTCCGCCGCTATTTCCAACAGTTGCAATGGTGTCACCACCGCGAATAATGTCGCCTACTTGCTTATATAACGTCTCATTGTTGCCATAAAGGCTCATGTAGCTGTTGCCATGGTCAATGATAGTTAAATTTCCAAAGCCTCTTAGCCAGTCTGCAAAAACAATTTGTCCACCAGCGATAGCTTTTACATCACTGCCATTTTCTGAACGAATGAATAGTCCTTTCCATGTGATGTTGTTACCCGAACGTGGACTACCAAAACGGCTAACAAGTTCCCCGCGTGCAGGTAAATTTAGATGGCCTTTAAGTGATGTAAACGGGTGCCCATCTTTAGAAGCGTCGGGTAGGCGATGATTATATAGAAGCGGAATGTTTTTTTCGGCAACCAGTTTATCAATTTTCTTGGCTAAAGTGGTCAGTCGCTCCTCGTCACGCTTTAGTTTTTCAATTTCATTGCGTTGTACTGCAATTTGGACAGAGATTTGTGAGAGCAGATCCCTGCGCTTCGTTTTTTCTTGTTCAAGCCAATTTTGTTGTTTGGTTTGCTCGGCTTGATTCGCTGCGATTTCTTGGCGTTTCTTTTGGCTGATCTGAGTGAGAATCTCAAGCTCGTCAAGATGAGTGCGCAGGTCATCGATACTTTCTGATCGCGCGCGGGTAAGTTGTTTGAAATAATACAGATCTCGGGCAATTTGGTTAGGGTTTTGCTGATTGAGTATTGGCTGTAAATAATCCTTAGAGCCATTCAAATATTGTTGATAAAGTAAGCTGCCCAACTGTTGTCGCGCTTCCTCAATATTGATTTTAATTTGTTTGGATCGCGCTTTCAATTGATTCAAGCTGGTGTTTGCCTCTTGTTTCTTACGTATTAGATTAGCGAGTCTGCGATTAGTGTGACTGATCGCACTTTCTGATTCTCTTAGTGTGTCAGCGGCTTCTGTTTTAGCCGCCTCTTTGCTGGTTAAGTCATCTTGGAGCGCTTGAATATGGCTACGTAATTGATCAAGCTCGGCTTTGTCGTTGTTTCCTTGTGCAGCATAAATTGGGTATGCCAGCGTTTGTGCTGCCAGTATAAGGAGCAGCGTTAACGCAAGACAACTTACGTGACGATACGTAGTTGGTTTCATCGCGCGATTAATCAAGAGAAAATATTATTCATCAGTGATGATAAATGTCTCAAGTGAAGTGTTATGCTTTTGCTTTGCCCTGATTTGCTACCACTTGTGTTGCCTGCTCAATTGCTGCTTGGTCGCCAAGATAATAATTTCGCATGGGTTTTAGGTCATCATCAAGTTCGTAGATTAATGGGACGCCCGTTGGAATATTGACATTTAAAATGTCTTTGCCAGAAACGTTGTCCAGGTATTTGACTAGCGCACGTAATGAATTGCCATGTGCGGCAATAATAACGCGTCGTCCTGATTGAATCTGGGGTGCAATGGTTTTGTTCCAGTAAGGAAGGAATCTATCAACTGTGTCTTTCAGGCATTCGGTTAATGGAATGTCTTCACGCTTAAGATTTTGATAACGTAAATCAAAGCCAGGGTAGCGGTCGTCGTCTCGGGTAAGGGCAGGCGGTCTAATATCATAGCTGCGTCGCCAGATGAGCACCTGTTCTTCGCTAAATTTAATAGCTGTCTCAGCTTTATTTAAACCTTGTAGTGAGCCATAGTGGCGTTCATTTAGACGCCACGTTAAGTTGACAGGAATCCACATCTGATCCATTTCATCCAGTGTGATCCACAATGTGCGAATGGCGCGCTTCAGTACGGAAGTGTGCGCGATATCGAAAATGAAGCCATTTTCTTTTAATAGCCGGCCTGCTGTTTTGGCCTCCTCTAAACCTTTGGCTGTTAGATCTACGTCTGTCCATCCAGTGAATCTGTTTTCTTTATTCCAGGTGCTTTCTCCATGTCGTAGGAGAACAAGTTTTTTCATGTTTGCCTTTATAAAAAGGATTGTTTTTTTAAAAATAAGTGGTTTGATCTACAGCCCAATATTTTATTATATTTTGATGAAGGTCGCTGCCTCTAGAGAATTATTGGGACTATGATGTGGTAAAAAATACACATATTTTATTATATGATATGACCTAAATATTTTTTGGTCACCGTAATTACGTGTCTTCTGTACTTTTGTCAAAATAAATAGGCTGATAAATTTGTATTATATTGCAGACCAAGCGTGTCTATTTTCGTCTACAGTGTTATTATTCCGCAGCTTGGTCGACAGAACGGGAGTGCCCCGGAAATGTTTCGATCTCAGATTAAATCAATCGGAAAGAAGTGAATAAAAACGTATGGAACCCACAATTTTACAGGAAAATTTTCTTTTAAGGCCGGAAAATTTATTATTTGTTGTAGCTGCTACCATTAGCGCGTTGATGTTGGTGTGGCCAATGATATCGCGCAAAGGCGTCAAGGAAATAGACACTATGGTAGCGATACAGCTCATTAACTATAAGGATGCCTTGGTAGTGGATGTCCGTGATGACAGCGAGTACGCTGAAGGTCATTTGCCTAATTCAATGCACATTCCTACCGAAAAAATGGAAACGCGTTGGCACGAGCTGGAGAAATTCAAGGAGCGCCCCGTTGTGGTTATTTATCAAAGTGGTGTTCGATCTGGGCACGCAGCCAAGGTGTTATTTAAGAATGGATTTCAGGTGTACGCCCTTATGGGCGGCATTGATACTTGGCGTCGTGCAAATTTGCCGATTGTTAAGCGATAAGGACAAGGTATGTCTAAAGTGATTATGTATGCCACGGGTTCTTGTCCCTACTGTTTGAGGGCGGAAAGTCTGTTGACTTCAAAAGGTGTTGCAGAAATCGAAAAGATTCGTATTGACTTGGAGCCAGAACAGCGTGAAGAAATGATGAAAAAAACAGGTCGTCGTACTGTTCCTCAAATATATATTGGGGAAACGCATGTTGGCGGCTATGACGACTTGGCGTTGCTTGATCGTAAAGGCGAATTAGCGTCGTTATTAGCAAGCTAGTTTTATCGTTACTACATTTAGAATTTAACTATTTAATATAAAGTGGACTAAACCATATGGCTGAGAAGGAACACCCCGTTTTTTCTATCGAAAAAATTCATGTTAAGGATTTGTCACTAGAAATACCCCATGCCCCACGTATTTTTCTTGAACGCGAGCAACCAGAAGTCAACTTGCAGCTGAGTAATAAGCATTCTGTGATAGACGAGGGTATGTATGAAGTTTGGTTGACATCAACGATTACGGCCAAGGCGAAAGAAAAAGTCATGTTCCTGGTGGAAGTTCAACAAGCAGGTATTTTTCAAGTCCGTAATATACCTGAAGCTGAGATTGAGCCTGTATTAGGTATTACATGTCCAAATATTTTGTTTCCTTATTTACGCGAAACTGTATCAGACATCGTGACCCGTGCAGGCTTTCCCTCCATTATCCTGAATCCTGTGAATTTTGAAGCAATCTATCATCAGAATAAACAGAAGGCTAAAGGGAATTCTGCTGAAAAGGCTAATTAACCTATAAAAACTGACTGGTAAATGAGAGATATGATGTTTCTGAGCGTTGTTGGTAAGCGGCACTTAATGATGATTTTACTGTTGATTGTATTGTCTATGTATTATGGACGTGCAACGGCAGGAATAGAATTTCTTTCAATATCAGATGATGCAGTTATTCTATATGATGCGCCATCGCTTAAAGCTGAGAAGGTATATGTGGTCAGTCGCCATTTTCCGGTTGAAGCTGTCGTCAATACAACGTCTTGGGTAAAAATTCTTGACCATAGTGGCAGTATGGCATGGGTGGAAAAGAGGTCTCTAAGTAAACAGCGTTATGTCATCGTGACAGCGCCGTTGGCTGATGTCTATCAAGATGCCAATAAAAACGCTACACGTGTGTTCCAAGCTCAAGAACAAGTTGTTTTAGAATGGATTGAAACAACGGATACCGGTTGGGTGAAAGTACGCCATCGTGATGGTCAAACAGGATATATAAGCGTTACCCAGGTCTGGGGTTCATGAAAATAGCGATATTGGGTGCGGGTGCTTGGGGCACTGCACTGGCTATCAGTTTGTGTTTACGTCACCAAGTGACCTTGTGGACGAAATTTACAGATCATCTTGCCGAGCTGACGTCTCTACGTGAAAACAAAAGTTTCCTCCCCGATTTTCCACTACCAGAATCACTGAGCTTAACTGCCGATCTAGATTCAGCGCTGGATGGCGTCGATTTGGCGCTAATCGTTGTGCCTGTAGCGGCTTTACGTGAGACCATGCGTAGTATTGTGGCAATCGGGAAGCCCGTGCCTGTTGTTTGGGGCTGTAAAGGGTTTGAATCAAAGGTCGCCAAATTACCGCATCAAATAGTCGGTGAAGAGTATGCGGGTATTGCGCCATATGGTGTGTTGTCTGGCCCTAGCTTTGCGCAGGAAGTTGCCCAGGGTCTGCCAACGGCATTAACGTTGGCATCTCATGATGAAGCATTTGCCCAGTCTGTTTCAGCAAAATTACATAGTAATTTACTGCGTATTTATTCCAGTACCGATGTGGTGGGTGTTGAAATCGGCGGGGCGGTTAAGAATGTGATTACCATTGCAGCGGGTATTTCGGACGGCATGGGGTTTGGTCATAATGCACGCGCAGCCTTGATTACCCGTGGGTTGTTGGAAATGATGCGGTTGGGAATAAAATTGGGTGGTGGCAAGGAAACCTTCATGGGCTTATCTGGTGTGGGCGATCTCATTCTGACTTGTACCGGTGATTTATCACGTAACCGACGCGTGGGCCTAATGTTGGCAAAAGGTCAGTCGTTAGCAGAGATTCTAGAAAAGCTGGGGCATGTAGCGGAAGGCGTTCATGCCGCTGAGGAAGTTCAGCGCTTAAGTCAAACCTTAGACATCGAAATGCCAATCATACAAGCAGTCTGTCGCATACTGAATGAAGAGATTTCCGCGAGAGAAGCTGTCGAGCAATTACTCGCCCGTGAACCCACATCAGAAAATTTCTAACACTAGCCTGAATATTGCACCAGTACGTTAAATTTCAGTCTGTAACTCTTATGGTTATTGACCTTTGGAAAATTGAGTAAATGTACAGTTTGTACCCAAGACTTCACTTGCTGGTTTTAAACTTGCTCTGATCTGAATTGAACGCACGTGCTCTCTACGCCGCAGAATGAACTGCGTCTCCGGTCACGAGCACGCTCAATCCAGGTCAGTTCAGCGTTTAAATTCCAGCAACTGGTGCAATTAGTTAAATTTTTTTAAGAAAGCAAGTTTTCAGAACAATAGTTGATTTCCCCTTGCCGCATTCCACTTCTTCATCTTTAGACGTCAATCGAATACCTTTATAAACTGTGCTTCTTTTTAAAGTGGATGACGTACCTTTTACCTTCAAATCTTTAATCACCTGAACTGAATCGCCATCACTCAATTCGGTTCCGTTGCTGTCTTTTACGCTCATGGTTGTCTTTGTTATTGTGATTCTATTAATTCTCGATTTAACTTGAGATTGATGGGAAAGGTGTTTATCTTTTTAATGCATCAATCACCAGTTGGCGAATATCGTAGGCTTCCCTCTGATTGATACTTGTAAAGTCAGGATTGTCTGCATTTAGATAGCCCGGTCCACGCTCTCTACCAGAAGTCAAAAAATCATTGATGGCCATGGTATAAATTTGATCTTGATTACCCCTAATATACAGCTGACATTAAGAGACGTCGCAGCATAGGTGGGGTACGGAGGGCTATCCACACTAATCGTGGCAACATTTCCTTTAGCCTGTAGCATCGATTGAAGCGATATTGAAACGTTGCCAGATGTCTCTGCAAGTAATGCGCAGAAAGTTTATGGAATGTTCCAGCCAGTGACGTTTTCAGATTTCTAAGGATGGTGTTAACCCAATCAAAGGCAGCTGTTTTGTTTGCGTCACGACTGTTTCCAACCACCAAAAAGTGACGGTTAAAACCGGCTTTTTTCACACCTCTGAAACACGATAATCCATCCGATAAAACAGATGATCCTGCTTCCAGATTCTTCTTCGACCACTGCTTTATTTCATCCGCTCGAAAGCCCCTAATTACGCAAAGTTTTATCTGATCCGGTTTGCCATCAACCCTTGAACGGCTGCTAGAAAAGGTGTTTTATTGGGAGCGCCACGTCCTCTTTTTCCGTCAGATGATTTGCCTCCCCAATAGGCGTTCCATCTCAACATCTCCAGAAAGCGGCTTGCTTTTATCACGTTCCAACATAACTTGCGCTACCTTGTGGTACATCAGCGCTGCTGCGTTGATTCCAATGCCAAGCTGACGAGCAAGCTCCATTTGCGAGATGCCATTTTTACTTTGGGTCATCAGATGCATGCCCAGAAACCACTTCGTCAGCGGTAGCTTTGTGCGGCCTCTTGTCAGGCACGAAAAAAAATGGTGGTCACCATTTGCCGCATAAAAAACCATTGAGCCACTTGGCAGCTTCTAAAGCCACCTCACATTGTGCTTCCGTACCAAAATTATCCATGAATCCCGATAAACTGAGACCTTTCTGAAATTGAACCCTATTCTTACATATATTTAATCTATTGTTTTTACGTGTTTTAACAGACACATTATACGTGAGAATGGGAGGCCATTAAGGGATAATCAGGAATGATTTTGACTTATCCCAGAGTCCTTCAAACCACTCACAATGTCGCGTAGCAACAGCCAAGTTTATCATTTCTTTCGGTCGTCATTCGTTATATAAGCCGCTTTGGCAAAGAATTTATAGCGGGGAGTTTTAAGGGTTGAGCATGGCCCTTATCAGAAACAATGCCGCTCCTCATTACCCTCTGACGAAATAAGTTCATTATAATTCCTTGATGAGGTTTTCACAATCTGCACGGCCACGGTATAAGGCCAAAGTTCTGCTGCAGGTAAATTTATGTTAGTGATAATCACGCTGTAACGATATGAAGTTTATTGCC
>JAJFJH010000147.1 GCA_021774155.1 Nitrosomonas sp. | reverse complement strand
CCATATTTTTAAGCAATTGATCAAGTGTAGTTTTCTCGAAAAGAGTCAGGCTAAAAATTTGTAGAATTGTGTAAAGTGAAGCCTCGATATTGAGCCGCTTTTTTACAATGGCAACCAAGACGTAAACCGAGATGGCGATCCATATTTGCGTTTTGACGGCATTCTCGGAGGTTCCGTAGAACTGCTTGATACGAAGATGCTGTTTGATCCACTTGAAAAACAATTCAACCTGCCAGCGACAACGATAAAGTTCAGCGATAGTTAGCGCAGGCAAGTCGAAGTTGTTGGTTAGAAATACCAGATTCTTGTCGTGTTCGGTATCGTAGAATTTGATGCGTCGCAGGTGTTGTGGATAATCTTTACTGGCCTTGGGAGCGGACAATGTAATGGTCTGATCGCAACGCAGTCCCGTAGATTTGTCCACGGCGCGAGAGTAGACGCGACGAAAAATCAGATTAGATTTGCTGCGGATGACAAAGAATGCTTGCGCTTGATGTAAGACAAACCAGCGAGCGAAGTCGGTAAAGCCACGATCCATGATGCAAAAGCTGCCAACTTCGGGTATCAAGATGTCGAGTACATTGACCTCGTGCATCTTGCCATCGCTGATGTGGATGAAGGTTGGGATATTGCCACGCAGGTCGAGTAGTGTATGCATCTTAACGGCGGCTTTGGTGGAACGAAAGCGTGCCCACGGAAAAACGCTCAAACACAAGTCGATGGTCGTGGTATCAAGCGCATAAACCGTCTGTTCCAGCTCCACCGCGAAGGTGTCGCTGGCGTAAAGCTTTCTGGCAACCTGGATCAAGCTCATTGCGAAATCCATGTAGATACGACAATCACGCTGTTCATTGGCATCTGCCAGCGTACTCTTGGCGATGTTGTTGCTTCGTATGCCCAAATGGTAGAGCTTGGTTTGGTGAGCACGCAGACAGGTTTCGATATCGCGCAAGCTCTCGCGACAAGTTAGTTGCGCGAAAGCCATGCAAAGAAATTGATCGAGATGTGAAAAAGTTTTGGTAGGATATTTGGAGGGGTAGCGCTGCACACAACGACGAAATGTGTGAAGGGGCAGATGCTCCATGAGTTGCGCAAACACCAACTGGCCTGAATACATGACGGGAAACTCCAGGGAGAAAACCCCAGTTTGCCAAAAAAATCACTTTCAAATCGGTGACACCCTTAAACATACTATTCCTTATTACAGATCAATCTGTTATATAACTATTTAGGTGGAATTGCCGGACACTACTGGTCTGACAACTAAAATCGCCCACATTATTGTTGTAAATATTGTCTCATTATCCATTTGGCCCAGAATTAATCGCTGCTTCCTTAATGGTGACTCAGGTGACTCGACAAGGTCATGGTATCTTTCATGATTAATGCTAGCTTGAGGCGATCAGAAACATCCAGTTTGCGAAATATTTCTGTCAAATGTGCTTTTACTGTACGTTCAGTAATATCCAATTGCCGTGCTATGCATTTATTACTTTCACCTTGGCCAATCAGCATCGCAATTTCGTATTCACGTTTGGTTAAATTCGTCAACAAGTCACTGACCGCTTTCTCAATACGATTCTTATCTTCTGTAACAACAACCAATTCGTCCAACATAAAGTGTGTCAGTGTCCGGCGTATCCATAGCTCTCCACCCTGAATCACTTTAACCGCATGCTTAAGCTGCTCCGGATTTAGATCATCTCTACAACATGCTTTAGCGCCTGCTTTGTATAACTCCCATTCAACTTCATCAGGTAAAACAGGAATAAATATCATAATCTTAATGTCCGTACTTAGCTTGACCAATCTTGCCACCTCATGATTGCTATCCAAATGTACTAAATCAAAATCAAGCAAAAGAACCTGAGGACGCGTCCTAACTATCTGCTCCCTTAGAGAGTTCAGATTATTAGAAACAAACATTGGCGAGAAACCAAATAGTCCTTTTTGCCAATGAGCAATCACTTTTTCATGTGGACTAGCAAGTAGAATCAAGATAAACCTCTATGGAATTTTATGACGCGCATATAAAGTTTTCCTCATAATTTACGAGGAACCCATGCTTCACCATGTTCTACGGCCTTAGTGGATTTTAAAAAACCAACCAAATCACTTTTATGATTCAAAAAACCACATGCGTCACTCGCCAATGCCTTCATAATTACACTTTCTTCTGTTGCTTCATCAATCAAAAGAATCACCAATATTTCATGACATTGACGGCGCAATAGCTCAAAGAACATACATTCAGCAGCTAAAAAATATTGCGCGTTTATAAATAAAACCTGAGGCTTTAAACGATTTATACGCGCAAGATTATCTTCTATTAACGTAATATTCTCACGCGACTTTAACCGACGATCTTTTGCTCGTTCATATTGCTTTGATAAACATCCGCTAACACGGCGAGATTTTGCCTGTCTTGCTACAAAAAATGCTCCATTGCCTCCCTTTTTTGCTGGTTGACATCAGCCGCTGCAGCATTGATTGGTTACATACCCTTTCCCCCTTATCAACACGACGATTATTCGCACAATCGGTTTTTTATCGTTTTCTCTGTTGCAACAAATTACTTATATAGTTCCCTGGAATCGCATAACTGATACCACTTGGATCAGTGATGGCCGATTCTTTTTTTCCTTTAACAAACACCATATTAATTACGCCATAAACAGCACCCGTTTCAGCATCATAAAGCGGGCTGCCACTACTACCTGGATAAGCTATCCCATCCAACTGAAACACCATAAAAGGTGTCTTTTGCAATTGCCTAATCATTTTTGCGTCCAATTGTCGTGAATTAAAAGCTGGCAGTATAATCGGCGTTATCGAAGAAATAATCGCTTCATGGGTTACCGGATAAAAACCCAACACCATACCAATAGGAAACCCTGTATATGCCATCCGCCTTCCCTCGCGTATTGTTTCTGCATCGCCCAGCTGCATTGCGGGTAAGGCTTCACCCATAAATTTCAAGATTGCCACATCATGCTCTTTGTCCAATGCAACAATTGTTGCAGACCTAATCTCTGGATTTTGCCCTTTACCAGTGATCACAACATAGGACTCCATCTTCTGAATATCCAATGTATCAGGAACAACATGGGCATTTGTCACAGCATGAAGACCATCATCAACAACAAAACCCGTGCCTATATAGTTCACAGCTGGGGAACGTGTTTTTTGAAAAGTGCCGATACCAACAATTGATGGCTTAATCTTCTCAATTGTTTGAATGAGTTGTGCATGACCAAAGGACGGAACCAATAGCAGAGACACACCCAACATACCTATTTGCCAAATAGGTGACAAACGCTGCACAGCTAAAGCCTGCAATTTAGCAATCAAATTAATCATTTGGTTAACTCCAGATAAGAATGAGGAAGAAACATGAGTTTGATAGAATAGCGTAAACTCCGTTACTTTCCCAACCAGCAAAAATAAATAATAATTTTTATGACAGTACGCACTCGTTTCGCTCCCAGTCCAACCGGTTACTTACATATCGGTAGCGCACGCACCGCTTTATTTGCCTGGGCCTATGCTCGCAGACATGGCGGAAAATTCATCCTTCGTGTTGAAGACACTGACCGTGAACGCTCAACGAAAGAATCAACTCAGGCCATACTTGATGGCATGCAATGGCTGGGGCTTGATTATGATGAAGGTCCTTTTTACCAAATGGAACGACTGGCACGTTATCAAGAAGTCATCGAGCAACTACTGCAAAACGGCCAAGCTTACTATTGCTACGCCAGTAAAGAAGAACTTGATGAAATGCGTGAGAAACAACGCGCGGCCGGTGTAAAGCCCAGATATGACGGACGTTGGCGCGACTCCAAACAAACACCACCTGCTGGCGTTAAGCCGGTTGTACGCTTTAAAAATCCTCAAGAAGGTTACGTAGTATTTGACGACTTAGTCAAAGGTAAAATCACTGTCGCCAATAGCGAACTAGATGATCTGGTCATACTACGTAGCGATGGCATCCCAACGTACAATTTTGGCGTCATACTAGATGACCTGGATATGAATATCAGCCATGTCATTCGTGGCGACGATCATATTAATAATACGCCACGTCAAATTAACATTCTCAAAGCAATCGATGCACCATTACCGCAATACGCGCATGTGCCCATGATCTTAGGCTCTGACGGCGAACGCCTTTCCAAGCGCCATGGCGCCGTATCTGTGATGCAATACCATGAAGATGGCTATCTACCTGATGCGCTCATTAATTATTTGGCAAGGCTCGGCTGGTCACACGGTGACGAAGAAATTTTTAGTCGTGAACAACTCATTGAATGGTTTGATCTGGCATCAATCAACAATTCCCCCGCAAGATTTAATCCTGAGAAATTAAGCTGGTTAAACCAACATTACCTTAAAATCGTTGATGCGGAACACTTGATCACACTGGTTATCCCTTTCTTGGAGAGAGATGGCTGTGATACCAAAGCTGACCTAGACTTAGTTCAAATCGTGAATTTACTGAAGGAACGTGTCAACACCGTAGAAGAACTCGCGGATGCCGCAGTCTATTTCTTCCGCCACTTGGAGCCATCCGACGAACTTAAAGCACTGCATTTCAGCGCTGAGATCAAACCAGTGCTTGCTGATTTAATCGAAAAACTCACGACAGTTGAATGGAACCACGAAGTCATTCAAAATGAAATCAAGCAAATAGTCACTACACATCACATCAAATTCCCCAAACTAGCCATGCCATTACGCGTCATGGTGACGGGTGAAACACAGACACCGTCAATTGCTGCCGTGCTTGAATTATTGGGCCGTGAAGAAACACTCAAGCGCATGAATAATCGCTTAGCCAGCTTTCCTGAATGATTCAACATCTCTACTTTACATTGATACCATGCCTCAGTATAATCCCCCCTTCCTTTTGGTTAAGGGGGTATAGCTCAGCTGGGAGAGCGCTTGCATGGCATGCAAGAGGTCAGCGGTTCGATCCCGCTTATCTCCACCAAACAAACGTTCTTGGTCATTAGGTGTAACGCAAAAGCCCTTTAGTCCCCATCGTCTAGAGGCCTAGGACACTGCCCTTTCACGGCGGCAACAGGGGTTCGAATCCCCTTGGGGACGCCAGTTAATTTCTGTATTAACTGGCGTTATTCAGAAACAGGCCTGCAACAAAATCCCTGATTTATCCTCATTTCAATATTTTCCGCACCTGCCTTTCTGCATTCAGTTTCCATTCAGCATCCTCTGTGTAAAGTGATCACCGTCAGCAATAAATCTGATTGATCAAACATTAGGAGCACCCAATGAGAAGCATAATAAAAAACTCAACAAGCATATTAACCGCCGCGTTATTAGGATTCCTTTTAATCATCCCTACGGTTGCTGTAGCCGACAGAGATCACCACAGACACGACCGTCACAGCTATGGCGGCGACCATTATTACGACAGGCATGATCGTAGCCATAACAATCGACGTCATTACAAACGCCATAAGCGCCACAACAACCATCGTCACTATCGTAGTTACGGTCAACCCAGAGGATATTACAATCGCCAGCCTCGGTATAACACTGGATACAACCAATACCCACAACAGGCATACAACACTTATTATCCAAGCCAGTCATACGGCTACCGCCCAAATGTTAGCTTAGGTATTAACGCCGGGAATACCAGCTTTATGTTACGCTACTGATGAAGTGTCTGGTGATGGTTACTTATCGAGTCCTTCACCAGATTCCCCCTCTCATTCAGTGCAAATAGCGGTCTTATCATGAAAAAGTTTTATCGTCTCTTGCTGTTAACTGTCGTACTCGTAATCTGTTTCACTCCTCCTGCAGCAACCGCCGGCCAGAAAAATACCCTCTCCCATTCTTTTCTGGCCAGCAACCAAACAAACAACATCTCAGAACAAGCCGCTGTCACTATCGCCAAACAACGCATCAACGGGCGAGTCCTAGCCGTCAGCCGCACAAACAACACCTACCGCATTAAAATATTGAGTGACAAAGGAACCGTACATATTATTTCCGTCAATAGCAATGATGGCTCCGTCTCACCAGCACATTAATCATGCGTATCTTACTCATCGAAGACGAAACACAATTACAAGCGCAGATCCAACAACAACTGGAAACTGACGGATACATGGTTGACACATGTAGTGATGGTGAAGAAGGCTTATTTTGCGCTAGCGAATATCCACTTGATGCCGCCATCATCGACATTGGATTACCTGGCATGTCTGGCTTAGAAGTCATCAGAACCCTGCGCGATCAAGGTAGTTTATTGCCCATACTCATATTGACCGCAAGAGACAGCTGGCAAGACAAAGTGAATGGCCTAGAAACCGGTGCAGATGACTACTTAGCCAAACCTTTCCAGATGGAAGAATTAAAAGCACGCGTCAAAGCCTTGCTACGCCGTGCAACGGGTGCACCCAGCACATTATTAAAATTTGGCCCCGTCACCCTGGACTTAAACGCTCAATCCGTCAGCGTCAACGAAAACAAAATTGAATTAACCAGCTTTGAATACCGTCTCCTTGAACAATTAGCCCGTCATCAAGGCGAAGTACTCTCCAAACAATCTCTAACTGATTACCTTTATCCGCACGATGAAGACCGTGACAGCAATGTACTTGAAGTTATGGTGGGACGACTACGCCGCAAACTTGATCCAAACGGAACCCTCAGTCCTATCGAAACCCTGCGTGGACGCGGTTATCGCTTCACATTAAGCAGCTCCAACCATGATGTCACTTAACCAGCGCATTTTACTCAGTGCGTCACTGGTATTACTTGTTTTTATCGTCGGCATTGCTGTTGCTCTGGATCGCGCCTTTTATGACAGCGCCCGTTTGGGCGTACAAGACCGCATGCTGGCGAGAATCCTCCTACTAATGGGCGATGCAGAAGTCGACGAGAAAGGCACGCTATACATGCCATCGAATCTACTAGATAGTGAATTCAGTCGGCCGGACGCAGCCACCTACGCTTTCATTATTGATCAGACAGAGAACATTACGTGGCAATCCACCTCAGCGTTCAATAAAACCATTCCTGCACAAACGCCTTTAAAAAAAGGCATCAAGGATTTCGAGCTAAGAATAATTGGTGAAGAACCCCATTTCATTTACAGCTTTGGCGTCGCATGGGCGACCGAATTCGGCACTTACCCCCTCACCTTCGTCGTCATAACCGATACTCACTTACTTGACGCACAAATCGAGCGCTACCGCGAAGACTTATGGGGCTGGTTAGCTGTTATGGCCGTATTGCTACTAATAACCCAAATGCTGGTATTACGCTGGGGACTACGTCCCATGCGCCAGGTGTCATCCGAACTTGCCGCCATTGAATCGGGTCAGCAAGAAGGCATGAAAGGCGATTATCCGCGTGAATTAAAGCAACTCACCGACAGCATTAACTCGCTCATCAA
>JAJFJH010000146.1 GCA_021774155.1 Nitrosomonas sp. | reverse complement strand
TGCAATACGATAATCGGTGCGGAATTTTGCTGAGCCAATTAATATCACGTCACATTGATGACCTGATTCAATCCACTTGGATATAATCGGCGTTATATGATCAATGTCATTATAGTGGCGAAGAAAGAAAAGGGCTTTCATATCTGTGAAGTGGTTATAATTGGATGGGTTGGCGGCATTTTTTTTGCTGTGGAGCCGTGGGTTGTATTACGCTATGAAAAGAGAAGTCATCTGTGTCGCAATTCTACACATACAACCATTTGTTTGCCAGCGATCATGGACGATAGGGCAGGGTTGAGTTGGTAATGTCAAATGACTAGGAGCCCATCCGTTTAGAAACTGAGTGTTCGTGACTTCAATTTATTCCTAATTATAAAATACAAATGAAAACAATCGCTGTAATACCCGCACGTATGGGTTCATCGCGCTTTCCTGGTAAACCTATTGCAAGTTTATTGGGGCGCCCCATGATAGAACATATTTATAAACGCGTCGCCATGAGCAAATCTCTAGATGCGACCTATATCGCTACATGTGACGAAGAGATTCGCCAAATCGCCGAAGGCTTTGGTGCCAAAGTGATTATGACCGCCGACACGCATGAACGCGCCAGTGATCGTGTTGCCGAAGCAATTGCTAATATTGATGCGGAACTGATTGTCATGGTGCAAGGCGACGAACCGATGACGCACCCGGATATGATTGACGTAGCAGTTGCACCTTTTTATGATGACCCGCAGCTGGGTTGTGTGAATTTGGTAAAAAGAATCGACAATGAAAATGATTATCGTGATGTGAATACGATCAAGGTGGTAATGAACCAACACAACGATGCCATTTTCATGTCGCGACAACCGATACCTACCTTAAATAAAACTGGTTTCGCGCAAACAGTGGCATACAAACAAGTCTGCATTATTCCATTCCGGCGTGAGGCGCTCATTCAATATACTAACTTACCGCCGACTCCGTTAGAGCAATTGGAGTCTGTCGACATGTTGCGTCTGTTGGAGCATGGTCGGCGTTTGAAAATGGTACATACCACATTCAATACACAAGCCGTCGATACCGAAGCGGATCTGGCGCGTGTTGCAAAATTAATGGAAAATGATCCATTACTTGCTAGTTACTAAAATTAATAATTGGGAAAACGATGCAACTAAAAACAAAGTTGGCTAATTCTGCGTTAACCATAGGTTCTTGGATTACGTTGGGACATCCGGCGGTTGCCGAAATTATGGCGGCAGCTGGGTTTGACTGGTTAGTCTTGGACATGGAACATAGTGTGATGGAAGTAAGCGAAGCGCAAGCCATCATCCAAGTGTTGGATAAGCAACAATGCCCGGCCATTGTGCGTTTAACATCAAATCATCCCGACCAAATTAAACGTGTGATGGATGCGGGCGCAACGGGCGTCATGGTTCCCATGGTCAAGTCAGCTGCTGATGCGCGTGCTGCCGTGCAAGGTGTCTATTATCCGCCACGTGGTCAGCGCGGTGTCGGTCTTGCGCGCGCTCAGGGCTATGGCGCGAGTTTTCCAGCCTATCAACAGTGGCTAGAAGAAAATGCGGTTGTTGTTGTCATGATAGAGCACGTAGACGCTGTTAATGCCATTGATGCCATTCTTGCGGTTCCCGATGTTGATGCATATATCATTGGTCCCTATGATTTATCGGGTTCCATGGGTTGCCCCGGTGACCTTAATCACCCCGAAGTGCAAGCCGCTATAGAGGCGGTCTTGGCTGCAGGACAGCGTGCAAAAAAACCGGGTGGCATTCATGTCATTGAGCCTGACCCAGAGGCATTGCAGCAACGTATTAAAGCTGGCTTCAACTTTTTAGGCTACGCGCTGGATATTCGCATTCTTGATTCCATTTGTCGTAACCATATGCAGCAGATTAGGGCATCATTATGAGTAAATTTGTTATTTCTACGTCATCATTTGATGTCAACAATAATCGCCATGTTCAACGGCTTATTCAAGAAGGGTTGCAGGTCGTCACCAATCCTCATGGTCGTAAGCTAACTGAAGATGAAATTATTGAGTTGTTAGCCGGCGATGTGATTGGAATGGTTGCTGGGATCGAGCCACTGACAGAGCGTGTGTTGGCATCTACTAACAGCTTAAAAGTCATCTCTCGCTGTGGGACTGGCATGGATAGTGTGGATTTGGCCGCAGCAAAGCAGCATGGCATTGCCGTATTTAATACACCTGAAGCGCCCGCTCAAGCAGTGGCCGAACTCACTTTGGGTTTGATGCTGGCAACACTGAGACGTATAGGCAAGATTGATCGCTCTTTACGCAAAGGGGAATGGTTGCGCACACCTGGGCATCTGTTGGCAGCTCAAACCGTGGGTATTGTGGGTCTTGGTCATATTGGTCGACGTGTTGCGCGTTTATGCCAAGCGTTCGATGCTAAAGTGATTGCCTATGACCCTTACGTCAGTCAGCCACTCGCCGATGTCACACTCATGCCTTTGGCGCAGTTACTTGCTGAAGCAAATTTAGTGAGTCTTCACCTGCCTTATAGTGCGGATGTTCATCACCTGTTAGATACCAAGGCCTTGGCTAGTATGAAGCCAGGGTCCATCGTGATTAACGCAGCACGTGGCGGTTTGGTCGATGAGGTTGCATTGGATGAGGCGCTGAACTCGGGGCATTTAAGCGCGGCGGCTTTGGATGCGTTTGAACAAGAACCTTATCAAGGGCCATTATTGAACAATGACAATATTGTTGTTACTGCACATATCGGTTCGCTTGCCAAGGAAGCGCGCCAAAATATGGAAGCTGAAGCAGCAGAGAATCTTTTGCAAGGTTTAATCAACATCGGTTTAATCAACGATAGGTAAATCAATGTCCAATGAAATTGCGGTTGTTTTTGGTGCGAGTGGTTTTCTCGGCAGTCATGTGGCGGACGCTTTATCAGCGACGGGCTATCAAGTACGTTTATTTGATCAAAGTCCATCGCCTTATCTAAAACCGGGTCAGGAAATGATAGTTGGAGATATCATGGATCTTGATCAAGTCATTGCGGCTGCGAAAGGGGCAGCATTTGTCTATAATTTTGCCGCCATTGCTGATATTGATGAAGCGCACAACAAGCCGATGGCCACCGCGACAATCAATGTCATGGGCAATATGCATGTGCTTGAAGCTGCCCGCCTTGCTGGTGTGCGTCGGTATATCTTTGCTAGCAGTGTCTATGTTTATTCCGAATCTGGCTCCTTTTATCGCGCCAGTAAACAAGCCGCAGAACGATTCACCGAAACTTATCATGAGCGCTATGGCATGGAGTACAACATTTTGCGCTATGGCTCGTTGTATGGTAGGCGCTCTGATTTACGTAACGGAATTTACCGTATGCTGCACGAAGCCATAGCAGATCATTCGATCACTTATAAAGGCAGCGGTGATGCCATGCGTGAGTATATTCATGTAGAAGATGCTGCGCGTATGAGCGTGCAAGTGCTGGCGCCTGAATTTGCCAACAATCATATGATTCTGACCGGCCAAGAAAAGTTAAGGATCAAAGACGTGATGACCATGATTGCGGAAATCATGCCGTGGCCGGTTACGCTGAATTTTGATGATGCGAATACGCTGCATCATTACAGAATAACGCCCTATGCCTTTCAGCCGCGAATTGGACGAAAGTTGGTGCTGAATGAACATGTTGATTTAGGCCAAGGACTGCTGGATTGCCTCAGGGAACTACATGAAAGTTTGCATCAGGCTAGTGACGAAAATGTCACCCCTGCCACATCGGATAACAGGGCGTAGAAACGATGAAAGTAAGCGATTGGCAAGCCATCATTTTTGATTTTGATGGGGTCGTAGCGGAATCAGGAAAAATCAAAACACAAGCTTTCGCTGAGCTTTATCAATCCTACGGAGACGAAATTGTTGCGGCGGTTGTGCAACATCATAATCAGAATGGTGGCATGTCACGCTATCGCAAGTTTCGTTATTATCAGCAACATTTTTTGGACAAGCCAATCCTAACCGCTGACGAAGAAAAAGAACTTGACAGGCGTTTTTCAGAATTGGTTGTGGAGGCCGTCGTTGCTTGTGATGCTGTGCCTGGTGCAAATGAACTGATTCATCAACAAGCCGCAAGAATCCCTTTGTTCGTTGCTTCAGGCACACCCGAAGTAGAACTTAAGATGATTGTTGAAAGACGTGGCTTATCAGCTTACTTTAAGGAAGTGCGCGGCGCACCCACGTTAAAACAAACATTGGTTGCAGAAATTGTAGCTGCATATCGTCTCGATCCGGCATCGACATTAATGATTGGTGACGCCTTGGTTGACTACGAAAGTGCGGATGAAAGCGGCCTTGCTTTTCTGGGGCGTGTCTGCCCAGGTGACCCCAATCCGTTTCCTGTTCATGTTCAAGTTGTTGCAGATTTATGTGCCTTAGTGATTTAATACAAAGAAAGCACTATGCAAATATTGCCCAGCTGGCCGAGAGTTTCGCTGATTATGCGGCGGCGACTTTAAATGACAGCTTTGCCAAAAAACCAGCAGCCACTCTGGTTGTTCCTGGAGGCAATACCCCGCGCCATTACTTGCCTACACTTGCTGCTCGCGATTTGCGTTGGGATAAAATAGCCATTACATTAAGTGACGAGCGTTGGGTAGATGTTAACGATGAAGCCTCGAATGAGCGCCTGGTCAAAAAAAATCTACTCGAACATCTTACTGGAAATACAAACTTCATCGGTTTAAAAACACCACATCAAACGCCTGCTGAAGCTATAAAGACTATTCACCAACGCTTAGATTACCTGCCGCAACCATTTAGCTTAACGGTATTAGGATTAGGTGAGGATGGTCACATTGCTTCACTTTTTCCTGGGATGAGTTCTACGGTAACAACATCGCAACATTGCGTTGCCGTTGATCAGCCCATCGCGTCATCACCACGCATCAGCATTTCTTTAAATACGCTGGCTAGCAGTCAACATATTGCGTTGGTTGCCGTCGGCAAGACAAAACGAAAATTGCTAGATCATTTGTGTGAACATACTGACCCAAAAATACCATTGGTTTGGTTATTGCAGCGTCGTGAAACGCCTATTGTGGTTTTTGAGGCGGACGGAGTATAAGCGTGGCTTCTGTGCCAACTAACGTAGACGCGGTGAATTCTTCACTCGTTAAGGTGTTTAACTCGCTGAAAACAGCGTTTGTTTTTTAGTGTAATGTTATTATAATCACCGATGTACGTGGGGGGTCTTTCGTGCGTTGTTGTGTAAATGGTCGTGTTCGTATAAGTGGCGTAGCCTAGTGGGATGCAATTGAGATGCAACGGTCAGGGAGGGGAAAGCCAAATGTTCTGGTATAAGTTTTCTAACGGAAACAATTTATGGCCATATTAGCACTTATGCGGCACGGTCAATCGTTGTGGACGCGAGACAATCGTTTCTCTGGTTGGGCTGATGTTTCATTGAGTCCCCAAGGCTGTAAAGAAGCGCGTAACGCTGGTTGCGCATTAGTTGCGTCGAACATAACATTCGATCTCTGCCAGACTTCCTTACTTAGCCGTGCAAATGAAACACTCGGATTGGTCATTTCTGAAATGCAGAGACCTGATCTGGAGATTGAATCATCATGGCTACTAAACGAACGGCATTATGGATCTTTGCAAGGCCAATCGAGGCGAGAAGTGTATCTTCGTTATGGCGATACACAGGTGGTTTCCTGGCGTCGCGACTATTGTGCAAAGCCGCCATCTCAAGATGTTAATGACCCTCACCATCCTTTTCAAGATCCTAAATACCGGCACATTGACAGGTCAGACCTTCCCTCAAGCGAGTCGCTGGAAGATGCTGCGGTCAGAGCCCGGCGATGGTGGGAAAAAGGAATTGCTCCGCGACTGTTGTCGAATCAGAATATTTTGGTTGTTGCACACACAGCAAGCCTTCGCGGGATTGTCAGAGTCCTTGAGCAACTGGATGACACGCAAACGGAAAAATTTCGTATTGCAACATGTTCGCCTGTAATTTATGAAATAGAACGAGATTTGAGTATTATCCGAAAATATGAGCTGCCTATCGGTGGATTAGGCTGGTTGCGGCGACAAGGAAGTAAACTAAAACCCACAAAGTTGTTACCATGGATTTGACGCTGCGACGATGTTTTTTAGGTGTGCTGCATGGTATTGATCATAGTATGTGTATTCTTTCACCTGACTAAAAGTGAATGTAATCCGGTCTTTTTTTGAACTGTTATTGTTCTGCTTTAAATACGGTAGAATAGTTACTAAATAACTTTAGCCAGAATTATTGGCGTCCTGCTAATGCAGAAAACCCCCATTATCCGTCGACTAATCACAGGCTATCTAGTGACTGTTGGGTTGTTAGCGCATGTTGCCATTATTATTGCTGTTGTTTTTGCCATTAAGCATTTTCAGCTAACACCCAGTCAATTTTTCGTTAAAGCTGTCGAGAAAAGCCCAATAGAGATGCCGTGGCTGGCTGAAGCTTTGTCACCGACACAGCGTTTTTCAGATCATTCATTTGATGGTCAATTGCGCGCGGTATATCCACGTATTCTTTTGCCAGAATTATCAGGCTGGTCTGGCAAAGGTATACCTGACTTGATGGCTAATCGGTTGGCTTTATATCAGGCTCAGGGAATCCGGGATTTTGATCCTTGTACAACATCGCGCGATGTTATGGCGATATCCGCCTGCTGGGTTAGTAGTGGAGAAGCCAAGACGGCATCGCTTCTTATTGCCGCGCTTAAAGATTTCCCGTTACATACACCCAATGCCAGTGGTCAATATGGAAACGGTTGGGAAATAGCTTTTGCTTATGATCTCATTGCCAATTATTCAGGGCTGACTCAGGATGACCGGGCGCTCATTGAAGCAAAAATTGAACAGGGGCTACAAGATTATTTAAGGGTTCTTGATGACCCTTCGCCGTCGCTTTGGCATGGGCGTACCTCCTTGGCTTCTATGGCTTGGTTGACAGCGATTACGCTGAATGCTAACCAGAGCCAGCACCGGCTTAAACTTATTTCGCGCGCGCAAGGGCATTTTCTTGATGTTATTAGGGCGTTGGAACTCACGGAAGGTTGGCCGGGAGGCTATAATTATTGGATACAGAACCGTGGCCTAGTTTTTAGCTTGGCGGCCAGTGCCTATGTCAATGGACTAGAAAACGCGCAACATAAGGACCGGATTCTCACGTTATTAAAACGTGTGGGGCTTTGGCATATCTACGCAACCCGTCCAGATAACCGTATTGAGAATTTAGGCGATGAGGGGTCGCGGGTAGACCTTAAAGATGAAACGCGACGTGTAATAGATGTGATTGCACAAATTACGCGTGAACCGGTGTTTGCAAGTTATTCACAGTATCTGGAGCAATTGCACGGCGTAGAAAGTTATTATCGCGGCTATCGTTGGGGGTTCAGGTTGTTTAATGACCCAACAATTATTGCACTGCCAATCTTGAATGTAAGCAAGGGAGCGGAAGAAGATGCTGTAAATTTGCAAGCATTTAATGCGCAATTGCCACGCGCTGATTTGTTTGGTCGTGGTGGGTTAAATCAAGCTTATATCCGCTCTGATTGGTCGCCGTCGGCAACATTTATTAGCTTTCGCGCGGGGCACACCTTTACCCATCATGGTCATTATGATGCGGGTCACTTCACCATTTTTAAAGGCGCGCCCTTGGCGATCAATAGTAGTACCTATGGTGAATACAGGGGGCCTAATCGCCTTCATTATTCCCTTCGTACGGTCGCAAAGAATTCGTTATTGATATTAAGGCCCGATGAAAAAGTGCGGCCTAACCGATTTTTTGAGAAAAATGTGGCAGATGGTGGGCAGCGTATTATTTTGCCGACAGGTAGTGGGGTGCAAAGTGTTGCAGACTGGGCTAATAAGCTGGATAGTCATCAACATTTTTCAGGTGGCAGAATTAATCATTATCAGACTGTGCATGGCGAGTATGTTTATATCTCGTCAGATCTGACTAAAGCCTATAACACGCCCGATCATGATGAAGGTGGTTGGGGCGGTAAAGTGCGTGATGTAAAACGAGATTTGTTGTATTTAGCCAATGAAGATCGCGTCTTAATTCATGATCGTGTTGTAAGTACGGATGCGTCTTATACCAAGAAATGGTTGTTGCACAGTGTCAATCAGCCACAAGTTAATAATGCTCAAGTGTTGAAAGGTGCGTTATCGAATGGCATTTCCGAAACACGGGAATCAACGGCACATATCCAAAATGAATCTGGCCATTTACGTGTAGACCGAATTTATCCGGATGATGCAAAGCTCCGATTAGTCGGCGGCCCTGACTATCAATACTATGTGGAATCAGATGGTGATGATGTGGTGTTAGATGGCGAAAACTTTTCAGCGGGTGCATCATTACACCCTTGGTTTGATGTCGGGATGTGGCGTATAGAGATACAACCGGGCGCACCACGGATTGAAGACGAGTTTCTGATTGCTTTATCGCCGAGTTTAGACAAACCGCGAAGTGATGCGCCCAAACCGTTGGCAATAAAAGGTACTGATGCAAAAGGCGTAGAGACTGAACAGAATGTTGTGGTGTTTATAAAAGCGATAGCGCATGGAACGATTGAAGTAACGACCTCAGGTAACAACCAGGCGCAGCGCACACTTTATGTGTTTGGCATTCCGGTGGGCATGCATACGCAGGTGACCATTCATGGTAAAACACAAACGACGACAGTGAACTCAGAAGGGGTATTGGCTTTATCGCTGCAGGCAGGCGTTTCTCAGATAGCGGTGAAATGGTAGTGAGCTTGGTTTAACGTGTACGGGCGTTATTAAGGAAATGCCTGATCCTATCTGGTTACATTGCTACTCAATTACAATTGCCGCACTATTTTCCCAAGCATAATATTTTATATTATTTCAGTACTGCCGGATGAACTGCTGGCTAGTTCACCCGGTGCTGTCAGAACGTCAAAGAAGTCACTCATCGTTGCATAAAATACTTATGCAATATCATCTAAAAGACTCAATCATATAATCTTTTTGACCTGTTTTCATCAGTAATTTCCCGGTGTGACAAATTGACGCTGTGACAATATGTCACTTTCACACTGTCTTGTATTAAGCAGATAATGCGCTATTGTTTTTATGTTTACTTTAAGTATAAATGTCGCAAGTTATTCATAAGTTTAAGAAACGGTCATTACTGTCATCGATTTTATTGTTTTTGATATGCTATGTCGCGAGTGTCAAAACTAAATTTGTATTACTCCACCACAAGGTGATCCCAATGACAATAAAAGATATTTTTATCCGCAGTAGCATAGCAAAGCAAAATAATAATGAGTTTTCATTCTGCACACGCAACCCACAGAGGTTTTTTCTCACTTTGGGTTTGTTCACGTTGCTATTCTTTTCTCTCCTAAAAATCCCAACACTATTTTTTGTTATTGATAGTGATTGGTATGAAGGGTTTCTTCATCCACTAGCGGGATGGGATCATCTTCTCGCCATGGTTGCGGTTGGAGTTTGGGCTGCACAGTTACGTAGACAAGCTGTTTGGCTGCTACCACTTGTATTTGTCAGCATCATGAGCCTTGGCGGAATGGTTGGCGCAGCAAGCTTTTTTGTCCCCAATGCGGAAGTAATAATTTTGCTATCCGGCCTAATATTGAACGTATTTATCATCCGTAAAACCTGCTTTAGTACGCCGCTTAATATGCTCATTATTGCATTCTTTGCTTTTTTTCACGGCTACGCGCACGGGGAGGAGATATCTACCTCTGCGAGTCTTGCTTCATATACGGCGGGTTTTGTATTCGCCACTTTGTTATTACATAGCGCGGGCATCTTAATTGCACGCCTGACAGTGCTAATTTTTGCAGTTTTTGTTAGCAGTCATATTGGCGCTCAGGAGTCAGATAAATCAGCAAGTACACGGACTGATGCCGTGACAAATATTAAAACAGAAATTGATAAAGAACCTATTGCTGTATTAAACGAAGTCGTTGTTACAGGGCGATCAAATTCTCTGGTAGGTGTTGCGGATAGCGCTTCGCAAGGAGAGGTAGGGCAAGACCAAATTAAATATCGGCCTATTGATCGGCCAGGAGAAATACTAGAAACGGTACCTGGCATGATTGCGACGCAGCACAGTGGCGAAGGTAAAGCCAATCAATATTTTTTACGCGGGTTTAACCTTGATCACGGTACAGACTTTTTAACTCAAATTGATGGTGTGCCGGTTAATCAGTTGTCGCATTCACACGGACAAGGCTGGACAGATACCAATTTTCTTATTCCTGAGCTA
>JAJFJH010000145.1 GCA_021774155.1 Nitrosomonas sp. | reverse complement strand
TGGCACAGGCAAATTCATTGCCAAACAATGTTCTTTCACTGTTACGTTAAGAGAAGAAAAGGAAGGGCACAATGATGATACGCGAAGTGATCGAAGAGATTGCTTTGCGTTCTCATTCCAACGTCAAGGAGTCACATCATGCCTATTAATCAATTAATGGAGTCGACTACACATTTTCTAAAACCCTCGGTGTCGACACCAATAAATACACAGAAACCTCAACAAGCAACAAGTGAACCACCCAGCATGCAGAATGTAAAATCATTGCCTACCACAACAAGCACACGGCAAAACGTTGACTCAGAACCTGTGTCGGATGAGCAAATACAACAAGCAGTCGACAAAATTCAAGGCTTCACTGATAACGTAGCAAAAAACTTAAAGTTTTCTATTGACGAAGACACCGGAAAAACAATTGTTAAGCTTTTAGATTCACAAACACAGGAAGTCATAAGACAATTTCCATCTGAAGAAGCTATATCAATCGCACGTACACTGGATAAAGTACAAGGCCTGTTATTCAGCGATAAAGCATAGGCCTAATAAGCAAAACCGAACTTACTATAGGACTAATATAATGCTTGCATCACCAGGAATAGGCTCAGGATTAGATGTCAATAGTATTGTCAGCCAATTAATGGCGGTTGAAAGCCGACCACTGACAACATTAGCTAGCAAAGAAGCAAAACAACAAGCACAATTGTCTGCTTTTGGTAGCTTAAAAGGCTCATTATCATCATTCCAAAGTAGTGTTGCCACACTAGCTGATCCAGCAAATTTCTCGGCAATTACCGCCAACCTTGCTGATACTAGCCTGGCAACCGTTACCGGTTCCTCAAAAGCAGCTGCTGGAAGTTATAGTATGGAAATCCAGTCGCTGGCACAATCACAAAAAATAAAATCGGGCAATTATGCGGACACGACTACAACCATTGGTAGCGGTTCTCTAACAATACAGTTTGGCACTTATAACGGTGGCACATTTACACTCAACCCAAGCAAGGCCGCAGAATCAATCACTATTGCAGCTGGTCAGTCATCACTTGAAGGCGTACGTGATGCCATCAACGAGGCCAACGGCGGCATCTCCGCAAGTATTGTTAATGACGGCGACGGAGACCGGTTAGTCATTTCTTCGAATGACACGGGCCTAAATAACGCTTTAAAAATTACAGTGATTGATGACGATTTAAATAATACTGATAATGCGGGGTTGTCACAACTCGCTTTTGATCTTTCCACTGATGGCACAGCCAACCTTACTGAAACGGTCGTTGCAAGTAATGCCACGCTTATAATAGATGGCATCACAGTTAACAAGTCATCTAATACCGTTAGCGACGCAATCGAAGGCGTCACACTCAATCTACTGAAAGCAGACATTGGCAACCCAACCACTCTAACCATCGCACGTGACACGGCTAGTGTTCAGGCGTCGATACAATCTTTTGTTTCTGCTTTTAATGACCTTGACAATACGATTATAAATTTAACAAAATATGATGCTGAAAATCAACGCGCATCCGTTTTAACTGGCGATTCCACTTTGCGCTCAATCCAGTCTCAACTGCGTGGTGTTTTTAACGCCCCGCTATTAACAGCAGGCGGCGGATTATCTACATTGTCTGAAATAGGACTTACTTTCCAAGCAGATGGCTCACTCAGTCTTGATTCGAGCAAATTAAGTGACGTCATTAATGACACGACCAAAGATATATCAACACTATTTACCTCAATAGGCAAACCTAGTGACAGTCTCGTCTCATTCGTCAGTGCTTCATCAGAAACACAGGATGGCTCTTATTCATTAAATATCAGTCAGCTTGCCACACAAGGACAAGCCGTTGGTAATACGGCTGCAGTGCTGACTATAAATGCGGCTGTTAATGACACACTCGACTTAACCGTTGATGGTGTGAGTGCCAGCATAACACTTGCTTCTGGCGTCTATACCGCTGATTCACTAGCCGCTGAAATACAATCAAAAATTAATGGCGCTGCAGCCATCTCTACTGCCGGCGTTGATGTTTTTGTTACTCAGTCAGAGGGCGTACTTAACATCACCTCTGATCGCTATGGCTCCGAATCAGTCGTAACTATCACAGGTGGTACTGGCAAACTTGGCTTATTCGGCACCCCCGTAGAAACAAGTGGTGTCGATGTAGCCGGCACCATTGGCGGCGTCACTGCAACAGGTCTAGGACAAACGCTAACAGGCGCAGGAAACAATAGTGAACTCGTATTAAAGATAACTGGTGGCGCAACTGGCACGCGCGGCAGTATAAACTTTGCTCATGGATTTGCTTTTAAATTGGAAAAACTCGTTGACAGCATGTTGGAAAATGACAGTCTAATTGATAGCCGCATTGATGGCATCAATGCCACTATCAAAGACATTGGCTCACAGCGCGATTCGTTCAGTCAACGACTAGAAGGTGTGGAAAGACGTATTCGCGCCCAATTTTCGGCGTTGGACACCATGATTTCCAGCATGTCACAAACAAGCAGCTTCTTACAACTGCAGCTATCAAATCTACCAACTATAGGTGGAAATAACTAAGTAATATTTATTCACTCGCGGTCTGATTTTAAGAAACTAAACTTACAAAATATTCTGGAAGCGTAGGAGGAAAAATGTTTGCAACAATGAACTCAATTGCAGCCTATCAGCGTACGGGTATTGAAACCGGCGTTGAAACAGCCAACCCACATAAGCTGATACTAATGCTGTTTGAAGGCGCACAAGAAGCATTGGCAAAAGCCAAGCTTCACATACAACATAACGAAATAGCAAAAAAAGGTGAAATGCTTTCTAAGGCCATTATGATAATAGATCACGGCCTTAAAGCCAGCCTTGACATGAGTACTGGTGAAGACATCGCTCAAAAACTATATAGCCTTTATGAATATATGACCAATCGACTATTAATCGCAAATATCCAAAGTGATTTGAAAATAATCGATGAAGTTAATGATTTATTAACCGAGTTATATGGCGCATGGAAAACCATCGGCGATTCAAAAGAAATAAAAACAACCTAAGTCTGCAAAGCCAGAGAGAGGAATAAATAAAGTGACGACACGTATGAGCAACTCACAATCCATTAATATTTATAAAAACATTCTGAACACAACCAATAAAATGCTGGCCGCCGCTCAAAACAACGAATGGGATCAGTTAATAAATTTAGAAAAAGAATGCAGAAAATTGACTGACAAGCTTATGTCTAACAACGCCGAGCATGAACTTAATCTAAGCGAAGAACTGCAGCAGCAAAAAGTTAAAATCATTCATCAGGTGCTCGCCAACGATGCACAAATAAGAACAATCACCGAACCATGGATGGCGCAATTACAAGACATTCTTAACACGACTAAATGTGAGCGTAATTTACAGCAGACATATCATCCAAATAACAACACATAAGGCTTTAGCTATTGAATTCTGATTAATTAAAAGTTCTTTGGCATGAAGATAAACTTTTATGATTCCGTTCATAAACAAAACAGATGCTATTCTAAAAACGGCTTTGATTGAATCGGTTACGCCTGTCACACCTGTTAAATCTGCTTCTGATTCCTTAAAATCGCCACAAGATTTCTCCCAGGGCAAGCAATTCCTAGCTACGGTTGACACCCAACTCTCTAACGGCAACTTTAAAGTTTTAGTTGGAAATCAAGCATTACAAATGCGCCTACCAGAAAATACACGGCCTGGCGACAAAATGGCACTTGTGCTAATTGCAAGGGAACCACAATTAAAGTTTGTGCTGCAAAATAACCCTCCCCTAAACACTGAGAAGAGTCCTTCAAACATAAGCGCCACGGGACGCTTTCTTGGTTTATTAGCACAAGACGCAGCTAAAAACACGACGCCGCAGCCACTCTCTAGCGCAACTCCTGTTCTAACTAATCCACCAACAAATAATGTAGAAACACCCGTTTTATTACAAAAAGCATTGTCACAAAGTGGGTTATTCTATGAATCTCATCAAGCAAAATGGGTAAACGGAGAAAAAACACTGGCACAATTACAACAAGAACCTCAAGGTAAACTAAGTGTAAAAACAACGAATAGTGCAGTCACGGGCTCTACCGCCGTTTTATTTAATGCCGACACGCTTGTTAACACACAAAGCTTACCTTTGGTGCAACACCAGCTAACCACATTAGATTCTGGCCAAATACACTGGTGCGGTGAAATCTGGCCCGAACAATTCATGGACTGGGATATTACTGAACATGCACACGATAAGAGTGGACAAAACCCGGAGGAATCATCGCCCCAATGGCAAACACAACTACGTCTTACATTGCCAAAGCTAGGAGAGATTACCGCAACACTAATGTTTAATTCTGAGGATGTACGTATAAAGTTACATGCGCCAGCAACTGAAACCATAGAATTATTAAAAACTAATCAGCCGCCACTAGCTATGGCCTTAGAATCTGCCGGCCTAAGCGTTAAGGCGTTAGAGATACATGCAGATACCGAAAAATAAGACAATTCAATCCGCTGTCGCTCTTGCTTATCGTAATGGTCAATCAGCACCAAAAGTTGTCGCCAAAGGCAATGGTGTTATCGCTGAGGAAATTATTAAAAGAGCGAATGAATCTGGAATATATGTTCATCAGTCTACAGAACTAGTAGCACTACTAATGCAGGTAAACCTGGACGACCGTATTCCACCACAACTTTATATAGCGGTGGCTGAACTATTAGCATGGCTCTATCGATTAGAACATAAGGAAGAAATACTAACAGCTAATTCAAGTAATTCATCGGACTTGAATAGCCCACAACAAAAAATGGAAACCAGCAAACAATGCCCACACCAGACCAAACACCCATAGCCCCTGAAGATAGTTACGCTACCCATAATGATTCTGATATTCAGTTCGTGCTACGCGGAATCATGCAAGCAAAAACACTCATCACGCTTTACTTTAACCAAGGCGATAACTTTATTCTGTCATCGATTCTAGCAATTGATCCGATAAACAGAAAAATGATTTTAGATTATGGCAATGACGAAAAATTAAATCGGAAAGTATTAAATACAGCCAAACTAACCTGTGTTACATCACAAGCTAAAGTAAAAGTTGAATTTAAATGTAATTCAATTAAAAAGATAAAGTTTCAAGATGATAACGCGTTTATTGTTAACTTACCTGAGTCTCTGGTACGTATGCAAAGAAGGGACTTCTTTCGCATAACAACACCTTCAGTCAAGCCTTTAATATGCATTATTCCATTACCTGAAGAATATAAACCCAAAACAGCCGAAGTTGTTTTACTTGACATTAGTTGTGGAGGTATTGCGGTGATTGATCAACACCCTATCGTCAGCTTTGACCCTGGAACTATCTTTGAAAATTGCCAAATCACACTACCTGAAATTGGGACAATTACTGCGAGTATTGAGGTGAAAAACACTTACGAAGTCAAGCTTCACAACGAGATCACTTGTAAACGTGCGGGATGCGAATTCATTAAGCCACCTGCAAAAACACACGCGATGATTCAACGTTATATCGTTAAACTAGAACAAAAACACAGAGCAAACTAACGTTTTGTTTAACTTGCACTAGCCTAATACAACTAACGCAACTTAAACTTGCATATTCATAATTTCTTGATAAGCGGTCACTAATTTGTTGCGAACTTGTATCATGGATTGGAACGATATATTCGCTTTTTGTAGAGAAATCATAACCTCATGCAGATTCTTATCTGACTCTCCGCTGACAAAATCTCTAGTCATTTGGCCGGCTGACTGTTGCGCATCATTAACCTGGTCCACGGCTGCTTTGAGTGTCTGACTAAAATCAACTCCTGCAACTTCGCCTTCGGACGCCGATAACTTTTTACTACCGGAAGCAGTGACTGACGCAGCATTTAATTGCGCCAACACATTATCAATTCCCGACCTATCCATGATACTCTCCAACAAAATTAGTCAACAAATATTTACGGTTATAAATAGTTAACGGCACAAAAACAGAAATATACTGCGATTGCATTTTTAACATTCGGCTAAACGATATTGTTGCAGTTTATAGCGTAATGTACGCTCAGAAATCCCTAATCTCTGCACCGCTAACTTCCTGGAACCATTCACGGCAGCAAGTGTTTCCATGATGTGATTGCGCTCTAAAGTCTTCATGTCACACCGCATATTATTACGCTCTATTGCTATCTCTTGAGCCTCTATCTCAGGCAAGTTTAAATCTTCAACATTAATTGTATCCGTTGCCAAAATCACCGCACGCTGAATAACATTCTCCAGTTCCCTAATATTTCCAGGCCATACATAGTTTTCTAATTTAGCTATTGCAGCTTTCGACAGTTTTACATTTCTTCTCGTTAGCCCCTCATCAGAAATACTAAGAATTCTCTGCGCTAAAGGTTCAATATCTAAAAGACGGTCTTTCAATGATGGAATTTCCAGCGGGAAAACATTTAATCGATAATATAAGTCTTCTCGGAAAGAACCCGCTTTAACCATATCAAGCATATTGCGGTTAGATGTGGCAATTAGCCGAATATCCAACTTAAGAGTTTTGACACCCCCCACACGCTCAACTTCACGTTCTTGCAATACGCGAAGTAATTTTGCTTGTAACTCCAAGGGCATTTCAGAGATCTCATCGAGTAACAAAGTCCCACCATCCGCTTGCTCAAACTTACCCGCTTGAGCATGTGCTGCACCGGTAAACGCACCTTTTTCATAACCAAACAATGTTGCTTCTAGAAGGTTATCGGGAATAGCCGCACAATTGATTGCAACAAACGGCTTTTCTGACCGTGATGAATGTTGATGAATAAAGCGCGCCATGACTTCCTTTCCACTTCCACTCTCACCCGTCAACATGACGGTTGCTGGAGATTTTGCAACACGCGTTGCTAAGGATAGTAAAGCACGAGTATTAGGATCCTTTGCAATAATTCCAACATCATCTTTTGGCACTGACAACAAATATTTTTCAACATGAATTAATAAACTATCTGGATCAAATGGCTTTAATAAATAATCGCAAGCGCCAATGCGCATGGCCGTCACAGCTTTATCAACTTCGCCATATGCAGTCATTAGTAACACGGGCAATTCCGGGTAGGATGCTTTAATTTTATTTAATAAAGCGATGCCATCCATTGGCTTCATTTGTACATCACTAACAATCATACCCACTTGATTCGTCTGCAATAATTCCAGCGCAATTTCTCCATCAGAGGCTGCAAGCGTCTTATAACCTGCCAGTCTCATCGTGGCGCATATTGCTTCTAATAAATCATGATCGTCTTCTACAATCAAAACGGGGAGATTTTTCATTTATGAGACTCCTTTATTTCTTGGCAACCTAATAACAAATTCACAACCAGCATTAGGCAGAGAATTTACTTGAACACTACCGCCCATTGACTGAATCACGCCACGTACAATAGCCAAGCCAAGCCCTGTACCTTCAGAGCGTGTAGTAAAGAACGGCTCAAACAACCGCTCTTGAACTTCCATATCAATACCTGGGCCATCGTCACTCACGGTTAGCATCACTGCATTGCTATCAACATCACACGTAAGTACAACACAATCACCTACACATGAAAATTGCATGGCATTTTCTAAAAGATTGGTCAATGCACCACACAATGCTTTATTGTCAACCAGTAAGCTGATTCCTTCACTATTGTCGTACACAATAAACTTTAAATTAAAATGCGCCATTTGAGGCTCAATGACATGCTTCATTTCCACCAACAAATCAGAAACAACAATTTCCTCCAACTGAGTAGTTTCACCCTTAACAAAACGCAGCATGTCGTTAATCAAATGCTCAAGATGATGAAGGCGTTCCGTTGTTTTAGAAGCAAATTGTTGACGTTCATCTGCAGCCAATGATCCATCACCTAAATGTGTGGCGTATAATAAAGCGGTCGATAAGGGAGTGCGCAATTGATGCGCGAGATTAGCGGCCATTTCACCCATAGATGTCAATCGCTGATTACGCCTGACCTGTTCCTGCATCGCATGCGCCTCAGTAATATTATGTACCAGCAAGATTCTTCTACCCGTCGATTCACAAGTATTGCTTTCAATACGCACACGTCGCGGACATACCGCATTATCCTGCTTAAGATTCCATTCGCTAACAACTGTTGTCTGACTTAAACGCTCATCTAAAACACTCGACCATGGCAAACCCATTAGCGGTTTACCCAAAATCGATATGGCAGCTGGATTAACCTGCTCGACACAATCAGCTGCATCCAACGCAATAACACCTGCGGGTAATGCAGTTAATAACAAAGTTAGACGCTGAGATAAATCTTCCTTTGCGACAAGCTGTCGGTGCAACTCCCCATTAGCAACAGCAAGTTCTTTAGTCAGTTGCGTAACTTGAGTTTGTAATTCTTTATAAGCACCAGAAAGCTGCTCAGATGTCTCATTAAAAACAGCAAATGCACGCCGTAACTGCTCATGGTCAGCTGAAGAAACATCCGATGTGATCATTATATTGTTGTCTGTTTGCACTAATCTATAAGGCAATTTCTGAAAGTTGCATGAAGCATAGCATTACCTACACCTACCTTCATTGTCAGAATAAGACTGACAAATTTGCTTTGTTTAAGCATTCATTCTTAGTAATTTTCTAGATAATTTCAGTATCGAGTAGAAGGTTAGCAAAAAGGTAAAATTGAAAACTGTATATACTCACCTATATACTTTATTACGGTACAACCAACAATTTATTTAATTGATCGCAAATAAAAAAACTAACAAAAATAATTAGTCCATTCAGCTTTCTTATCCCTCATTAAAGAATTGCAGATCAATTACCTGATTCCTGTCTTGCTAGCACATTTAAATTAAAACGTCTTACACAACAACATCAGCAATACACCGATTTGATTTAGCAGGAGACAACTTTAGTGGCAACAGTACCCAGTGAGCCAAGCGAAACCAACGCCAAAACCCGCATTGATCAGCTAGCCGAGCTATCAACCGAGAAGAAACTCGGGCTAATGGTCGCAACTGCAGCCATCATCGCAATCATTGTGGGTGCATGGATGTGGAGCCAAACACCTGATTACCGGGTGTTATATTCCAATGTTTCTGATCAAGATGGCGGCGCTATCATCAGTTCTTTACAGCAAATGAACGTGCCATTTAAATTTGACCAAGGTGGCAACTCGATTTTAATTCCTGGCAATCAAATACATGAGATTCGCTTGCGACTAGCTACCCAAGGATTACCTAAAGGCGGTTTGGCCGGCTTTGAATTAATGGAAAACCAGAAATTCGGATCCAGCCAATTTCTAGAACAAATCAATTATCAACGCGCATTAGAAGGTGAGTTAGCACGCTCTGTTCAGTCATTGTCCGCCGTTCAAAGTGCGCGGGTACATCTTGCCATAACAAAACCCTCTGTGTTTGCCAGAGAAAAGCAACAACCCAGCGCATCCGTATTACTCAATTTATACTCTGGTCGATTACTCAGTGAAGAACAAGTCAGCGCTATTGTTCATTTAGTATCAAGCAGTGTGCCTAATCTCCCGGTAAAAAATGTGACTGTCGTCGATCAAAACGGAAACCTATTGAGCACACAATCGGACAATAAGACGGAAACAGGACTGGATGCTAGTCAATTGTATTATCTAAAAGAATTAGAAGATGGTTATACTAAGCGCATTGAGGCCATTATTTCGCCGATTACAGGCCCAAATAATGTACGCGCACAAGTCACAGCTGATGTTGATTTTTCACGTATCGAACGAGCGGAAGAGATTTATAGACCCAATAACAGCGAAACCGAGCCAGCTTCGATCCGCAGCCAACAAAACACGGAGTCTTTATCAACAAACTCACCCATAGAGAGCGGCATACCCGGCGCATTAACCAACCGCCCCCCTGAACCTGACAACGCCGCCATCGAATTTAATGAGGATGGAGAAGAAGTCGTTAACAATCCTGTAGAAATACCCACAGACAGACGCACTGAATCCACAATAAATTATGAAGTCGACAAAACAGTCCAGCATACTCGCCAGTCAATTGGCGGCATCAAAAGACTTTCGGCTGCCGTTGTTGTCAATTATCGTCCCCATACTGATGAAGAAGGCAATATCAGTCATGAACCTTTGACAACAGAGGAAATTACCAAAATAAATGATCTTGTCAAAGAAGCCATGGGTTTCAATGGAAATCGTGGCGACACTCTCACCGTATCAAACAATCTGTTTAACCTTGCAGACGAAGAAATGATTGATGTTCCGCTATGGCAAGATCCAGATATGATCTTATTGGCAAAAGAAATAGGTAAGCAATTGCTGATCGCTGCAATCGTACTATTTTTCTTGCTTAAAGTATTACGTCCATTTTTAAGTAACTTGACGCAACTAACAGCACCCGTTGCTGCTTTGCCATTAACCAAAGACGAGAATGCAGCGCTGGAAGAACCCCTTGATGAAGCAGACAATCAGATTGGACATAACCGCTCGTCATCCTATCTAAAAAACCTGGACATGGCCAAACAATTAGCTTCCAACGAACCAGCAATTGTCGCTAATGTTGTCAAAGATTGGATGTCTGGTAATGGATGATGGCGGCGTTTTAAAAAGCGCAATTTTACTAATGTCTTTGGGCGAACAAGAAGCATCTGAAGTATTCAAATTTTTGTCCCCAAAAGAGGCACAGAAATTAGGCACGGCCATGGCCAATTTAAATAATATTAAACGTGATCAAATCGAAAATGTACTTGAAGAATTCCGTGAACAAGCTGAAGAAAAAACGGCACTTGGCCAAGACTCAGATGAATATATTCGTAGAGTACTTACCAATGCACTAGGTGATGAAAAAGCGGCTAATTTGATTGACCGTATTTTGCACGGCGGTGATACCAGTGGTATCGAAAGTTTAAAATGGATGGACGGGCCATCAGTTGCAGAGCTGATTAAAAACGAACATCCACAAATTATTGCCACAATATTAGTTCATCTTGAACGTGATCAAGCCAGCGAGATTCTTAGTCTCTTTAACGAGCGACTACGTAATGATGCCTTATTACGCATTGCAACACTCGACAGCATTCAACCTGACGCATTGCGCGAGCTCAATGATGTCCTCACTAAGTTAATGTCCGGCAGCAATAACATTAGAAAAGCACCGATGGGCGGCGTACGTGCAGCGGCAGAAATTCTCAATTTCATGTCATCAATTCAAGAAAGCAGTGTCATTGAAAACGTCAAACAATATGATGCTGATTTTGCACAACAAATCATGGATGAAATGTTTGTATTTGATAATCTAATGGATATTGATGACCATGGCATCCAACTTTTACTAAGAGAAGTACAGTCAGAATCTTTGATTATTGCACTTAAGGGCGCACAAGAAGGACTGCGTGACAAAATACTCAAGAATATGTCAAAACGTGCCGCAGAAGCCTTAAAGGAAGACCTCGAATCAAAAGGACCTGTGCGCGTATCTGAAGTTGAAGCCGAACAAAAAGAAATTCTAAAAGTATTACGTCAGCTGGCTGATGACGGCCAAATTGTTCTCGGTGGTGGCGGAGAAGACAGTTTCATCTAGTTCATGCCGCGTCATGAGAAAATACATTTCACAAAAATCACCCACACCAATAAAAATATATCTATTTTGGCAGCCAATACTAGGACAATGAAATGAACACTACAAGTGTCATACCAAAAGAAAAACTCCGCACTTATCAACGATGGGAGCCAGATACATTCGAGAAGGCTGAGAAACCTATCCCCAATACGGGTGAGTCAGCTTCAGAAGACTCTAAATCAAATGATCAAGAAGAAATACTTGATGAAACAGAAATAAATGAAATTCACCATCAAGCAAAAGAGGAAGGCTATGCAGCAGGGTTTCAAGAAGGACACACAGCAGGCCACCAGGAAGGTCGCCAACTTGCAGAGACCGAAGTCAAAGCTGAAGTAGAACATATGCATACACTACTATCAGCACTCAACAAAGAATTAGATGAGATAGATCAAAATGTTGCTCAAGACTTATTGACCTTGGCGCTTAACCTCTCAAAAAAAATGACCTCGAAAGCATTGCAGATAAATCCAGAATTAATAATTCCTATTGTCCAAGAAGCCATGAAACATTTACCTCATACATCACACCCTCCACATTTAATTTTGCATCCTGACGACGCTGAATTAATACGCAAATATCTTAGCGATCAACAGCCTCAATCTGGCTGGGAAATTTGTGAAGACGAACAAATGGAAAAGGGTGGCTGCCGTATAAAAACAAACGGTAGTGAAATTGACGCAAGCACACCGACTCGTTGGCAACAGATACTATCCACTATTGACCAGGAAGATAATTGGTTAAAACAACCTTCCGACCAAGATATGGACAATGAATAATACTCACGAAACCTATAAATAAAATGGCACACAGCGAAGATTGGTGCAGTTTCTTGCAAAATTGCGACCATCTTGTTTCCGCCTCAAACCCGTTGTTACTCAGCGGAACACTCACTCGAGTGGCTGGCTTAGTTATGGAAGCTGTCGGTCTAAAACTTGCTGTAGGAAGCAGTTGTACGGTCTTTCTCTCCAACGGCAACACGGTTTCAGCTGAGGTTGTCGGTTTCTCAGGAGACCGCCTCTTCTTGATGCCTTCTAGCGACGTTTATGGGTTAGTCCCAGGCGCAAAGGTTATTCCAACTGAATATAGCGGTGAGCTGCCTAAAGTCGGTCACAAACAACACCCACGCCGACGTGCTGCCGACCGTGCAAAACATATCGCAGTGGGCCCTGAACTTCTTGGCCGCGTCCTAAGCGGAATTGGAGAACCGCTCGATCAACTGGGTCCTTTACACACTGAACTCAGTGCACCGCTATATAGTCGACCCTTCAACCCGCTTAACCGCACCCCTGTTAGTAAACCTTTAGATGTTGGCGTACGTGCAATTAATACATTGTTAAGTGTTGGGCGTGGTCAGCGTATGGGCTTATTTGCTGGCAGTGGCGTGGGGAAAAGTGTTTTACTTGGCATGATGGCTCGTTATACTAGCGCCGATGTTATCGTGGTCGCATTAATTGGTGAACGCGGGCGTGAAGTTAAAGAATTTATTGAAAATATACTAGGCGCTGAAGGACTAGCCCGATCAGTCGTTATAGCAGCACCTGCGGACACGTCACCATTACTCCGACTCCAAGGTGCAGCCTACGCTACGTCAATTGCCGAATATTTTCGCGACACCGGAAAACATGTCCTGCTAATTATGGATTCACTCACTCGTTTTGCTATGGCACAGCGAGAAATCGCACTAGCTATTGGTGAACCACCGGCAACTAAAGGTTACCCCCCTTCTGTTTTTGCTAAGCTCCCACAGCTTGTAGAACGTGCAGGAAATGGCAATAATGACAGCGGTTCAATCACCGCTTTCTATACCGTTCTTACTGAAGGTGATGATCAAAATGACCCCATTGCAGATAATGCTCGTGCAATTCTTGACGGCCATATTGTTCTTTCACGACAATTATCTGAAGCCGGACATTTCCCTGCTATTGATATTGAAGCATCCATTAGTCGTGTTATGCCAAACTTGGTTTCTAAGGAACAGGCTGAATTTTCACGAATTTTCAAAAGATTATATTCCCGCTATCAACGTAGTCATGATTTAATCAGTGTTGGTGCTTATGTTGCGGGTACCGACCCAGAACTTGATCAAGCAATCGAACGCTACCCAAGCCTTGCTTCTTTTCTCCAGCAAGACATGTTTCAACAAGAAAGCTACGACGACAGTTTGAAAAAACTAATGACATTATTTGCGCCTCAAAATAATGACCATATTCAATAATCGAATATCGATCTTACAATGCCTATTAAACCTTCATTACAAATACTACTCGATCATGCTCAGAAGCAACGTGATGATGCTGCAAAGAAACTTGGGCAGTTGACGTCACGTCAACAACAAGCCAAACAGAAACTCCATTTACTTCAAGAATATCGTCATAGTTATCAATCCAAATTTCAAGACTCAGCAAAGAATGGGGTAAACCAGGCTAACTGGTCAAATTTCAATGCTTTTATTTACAAACTTGACACGGCTATTGCGGAACAACGCCAGAGTGTTGAGAACGCTAATAACAACCGAGAAGTCGGTGGTACCGAATTTCGAATGCATCAAGGAAAACTCAAATCTTACGACACTTTATCAAAACGTTATCAACGAATCGAAATTCAACAACAAATAAAATCTGAGCAAAAAGAACAGGATGAATTCGCTTCAAATATCTCACCACACAATCAATTTACGCCTAAAAACAAGTAGCACTAATAGCAAATAGAAATATTTTTAATTTCTGGCACAACAATTGCTTTATGTTAAATATCTTAATATTTATATATCGCAAGAAAATTCCTATGCTAAATCTTACTATTCCGCCTCAAGCAAACACGAATCCTAGTGATTCAACTATGTCGACTAATGCAGATATATCGGCAAACAATTTACCCGAAAATGAGCAATTCAATAAAATATTGGCAAAAGAAATTAGCGACAAATCAGCCAATACAGCCAATACAGCCAATACAGCCAATAGTACGACCACACCTACTGAAGAATCACCAGCAAAACAAAGCAATGTTAAAACGCCACCACAAACACCAGAAAACGCATCAAAACTAACTCAATACAATTCCCCCAAAAAAACCATTTCACTCGAGCTAGAACCTGAATTAGATAACGATATAAAAATACTTAACATAGAAGCACTTAACATAGAAGCACTTAACATAGAAGCACTTAACATAGAAGCACTTAACATAGAAGCACTTAACATAGAAGCACTTCCTGATAATGAGACAATGTCGCCTTTTGCAGCAATAATATCACCCACGCTCCCCATTAATGCGTCAATTGGCCACATTGCCAGTAACCAAGGACAAACAACCGGCGCTTCATTGTTGGCGTCCGGTCAATCAGCACAACAAAGCTCCTCACGCTACATTCCTACTTTTAACAGCTACTCAAGTAATGGACAACAACCATATGGCGCGGCAAATTCTGCCACTTTTGACCAAATCTTGCCGCCAAGAGCCGATGCCAACAGCACCATTTTAACCAGCACAAACGAATCAATGAAATTTACGTCATCTGAATTTACACAGCTAGGTGGGATTAGCAATCTTTCCTCGACGACGCCTTATGCTTCATCAACAACGTCTATGCCGCAAAGTCTAGGTATTGACTCCCAAGTTGGGCAGCCAAAATGGGGGGGAGAACTCGCACAAAAAGTAGTATGGTTATCATCTCAACAACAGCAAGTGGCTGAGATTCGACTCAATCCGGCGCATCTAGGTCCTGTCGAGGTCATGTTAAACATTAACAGTGATCAAGCAACCGTCCAATTTGTTTCTTCTCATTTAGCTGTAAGGGAAGCAATTGAAGCTTCATTACCACGATTGAGAGAAATGATGGCGGAAAATGGCATCACACTCGGAGACGTTTCTGTTGGAGCGGAATCATTTCAACAGCAAGCTGACACTAAGCAAAATAATAAAGAATCATCAAGCCATGGTTACGACTCCCATTTAACCGGGATGAACGATGAGTCAATGGGCAAAGTCGAATCCACAATCTCCCTTAATAGACATAATGGCATAGTAAATACATTTGCTTAGAAACATAGGTTACTTGAGACTTAAGCAAACGCACACAAACAAGATTATCTAGCATAATCATGCAAATAACATTGTTAATCCTGTTATTTGTATACAGTCACGCAGTTTACAGGCACCAACAACATAACTGAAAATTTAACGCATCACGCCGAATCTGGAAATAGCTATAAATTTAGTTACTATTTGCCATATCACCTCGTAACGGTATCTCACATAATTGACACCTTACTGAAGGAGAAGAAAAATGTCTGAAGCTGAAGTTACAGAAAAAAGCAAACCAAACAAAAAAGGCAAGCTAATGGTCATCATTATTGTCCTTCTGGCACTTGGCGGCGGCATTGGTGGTACATGGTTCTATATGCAAAGTCAAATAGATGAACACACAGGAGAAGAGCCAAAGGAACCAGTAAAAAAACCAACGACATTTATTGCACTAGATATCTTCACAGTCAACCTTCAACCAAAGGAAAGCAACTCTTACCTTCAAGTAGGCCTAACAATAAAGGCACATGAAACAGAAGTAGTTGCAGCCATTGATGGCCAAATGCCAGAAATTCGTAATCGTATTCTGCTATTACTCTCAAGCAAAGAAGCTACAGAGATATCAACAATTATTGGCAAACAACAATTAACCACCGATATTACCAACGAAATTAAACAAGTTTTTGATTCAGAAGAAATGCAAGACGACATTCTTAGTGTTTTGTTCACTTCTTTTGTTATTCAATAATTCCTCATGGCTGAAGATTTTCTTTCTCAAGAAGAGGTTGATGCTCTACTCAAGGGCACATCTGGCGAGAAAGATGAAGTAAAAGAAGAAGAAGATCCGAGCAAACCTCGCGACTATAATCTTGCGACGCAGGAACGGATTGTACGTGGGCGCATGCCTACATACGAAATCATTAATGAACGTTTTGCGCGCCTGTTTCGCGTTGGATTATTTAATTTCATGCGCAGAACCGTAGATATCTCGGTTGGGCCAATCAAAGTTATCAAATTCAGTGAATTTGTACGCAATTTAGTCGTTCCAACGAACCTCAACATGGTTCACATGAAGCCACTGCGTGGAACTGCTTTGCTAGTTTTTGACCCAAGTTTGATTTTTCTCATTGTAGACAACCTATTTGGAGGCGACGGCAGATTTCATAACCGCGTTGAGGGTAGAGATTTTACGCAGACTGAACAGCGAATGATCCAACGCTTACTTGATGTGGTATTTGAAGACTATGAAAAAGCATGGAAATCGGTGTATCCAATAAAATTTGAATACATACGATCCGAAATGAACCCACAGTTCGCTACCATCGCAACACCTAATGAAGTCGTTGTGACAGTCACATTCGAGCTTGAAATAGGTGATACTGGCGGAGAGCTTCATGTCTGCATGCCCTATGCAATGATCGAACCGATACGCGACAAACTCCATAGTAGCTTGCAAGGCGATCATATGGAGGTTGATAAACGCTGGGTCAGATTACTATCAAAACAGGTTCAGAGCGCAGAAGTTGAGTTAATTGCTAATCTTGGTCATGCAAAATTAACGTTGGACCAGATTCTTAATATGCAGGAAGGTGACGTAATCCCACTAGATATACCGAAAGTCATCACCGCCCAAGTGGATGGCATTCCAGTATTGGAGTGTCGTTACGGCGTCATCAATGGACAGTATGCACTGAGAGTCAACAAAATGATTTCTCAAACAGAAAATGAAACTGAAAATTAAACGGAGAAGGACATGTCAGAAGAGTCTACAGACACAGAAGTGACAGAAATGGATGACTGGTCTGCCGCCATGGCCGAACAAGAAGCATCAACGGAGAAAAACGGTTCAGCAGATACACCCAATGACACTGAACCAACTGACCCGCCAACTGAAGTAGCCAATGAAAGTGAAGGCGACACTGAAACACAGGCACCTGTATTTGAGCAATTCTCAAATGACGGTGTATTAACCGGTGCACGCAATGATATTGACATGATTATGGACATCCCAGTCCAACTCACCGTTGAATTGGGACGCACCAAGCTCCCTATTAAGAATTTATTGCAGTTAGCACAGGGCTCAGTTGTTGAGCTTGATGGTATGGCTGGTGAACCCATGGATGTACTGGTTAACGGCTGTTTACTCGCCCAAGGTGAAGTGGTGGTGGTTAATGACAAATTTGGCATTCGACTAACGGACATCATCACACCAAGCGAACGAATTCGTAAGCTTAATCGCTAATAATAATCAGATGCTAATACGCACACTTATTTTATTTGCATTGGCAGCACCGTTATGGGTCCATGCTGAGACATCCCAGTTAGGCTACACACCACCCGCTCCCATTTTTACCACTGAAAACATGCTACAAATAGTTTCCAGCCTATTTTTAGTATTAATTGTCATTGGTGGATTGGCCTGGATACTCAAACGATTTGGCATTGGTACCGCTACATCATCAGGCCCCATAAAAGTCATTGCGACGGCTGGCGTTGGTCAGCGTGAGCGCGTTGTTCTTGTCGAAATTGAAAATACCCGATTGGTATTAGGTGTCGCGCCGGGTCGCGTCAACATCTTGCATTGTTTAAATGAATCTTCAGATAAATTACCCAGCGGACATTTATCTGAATTAACAACTCATGAATTTCCCGGAAAATTAGACCAATCAATTAAGAAAGCAAATGACTAATTATCGTTCAGGTAATCGGAAAACTAAGTACTCATTCCGGTGGCAACGTATATTGCAGGCGGCACTTATACTCGCCGGGTGCATTGCGTTACCAGCGCTTGCACAACAATCAGGCTTCCCTGCATTCTCAAGCACAACCGCTGGGGATGGTGAAACAACCTACACACTTAGCATACAGGCGTTATTACTATTAACGTCTATGACGTTTTTGCCAGCAATGGTGTTAATGATGTCTAGCTTTACACGCATCATTATCGTTCTATCACTGTTACGATTGGCGTTGGGAACACAATCAACACCACCCAACCAAATACTCGTAGGCGTTGCGTTATTTCTGTCATTTTTTATTATGGCTCCTGTCATTGATCGCGTGTATACGGAAGCTTACTTACCTTTCTCGGAAGACACGATCACCATCATGGAAGCCGGAGATAAAGCTAGCGTCCCGTTAAAAGAATTTATGCTACGACAAACCCGCGAAACCGACTTGGCATTATTTGTACAAATATCAAACAGCGAGGACATTGAAAGTATTGACAATGTACCCATGAAAATATTGGTGCCAGCGTATATCACCAGCGAATTGAAAACAGCCTTTCAAATTGGCTTTATCGTATTCATTCCATTCCTTATTATTGATATGGTTGTCGCGAGCATCTTAATGGCCATGGGTATGATGATGTTGTCACCGATGATTATTTCTTTACCTTTTAAGATTATGCTTTTTGTGCTGGTTGATGGATGGCATTTATTGATTGGCTCACTGACACAGAGTTTCTTTACCTAATGGAGGATCTAAACAATGACTCCAGATAGTGCAATGACCATTGGTCGTCAAGCGTTAGAAGTAACTTTTATGATATCCGCACCTTTACTATTAACTGCATTGGTCACGGGTTTGATCGTTAGCATCTTCCAAGCAGCCACCCAGATCAATGAGATGACATTGTCATTTATTCCAAAATTATTGGCGATGTTTACTGTCATGATTTTTGCTGGGCCATGGATGCTTAGCGTTATGATCGATTACATGCACCGTATGTTTACCAGCATTCCCTGGCTTGCTGTTAGTTAAACACATTCGATACCTCGAATGATTAGTATAACTACCGCAGAATTGTATGCGCTAATGACGGCGATTATATGGCCGCTCAGTAGAATACTAGCATTAATTGCCAGCGCACCAATTCTTGGGAACCCTAGCCTCCCGGCTCGCACAAAACTTGGTTTAGCTGTACTAATCACCATTCTGGTTGCTCCCTCTTTAGATTCTTTACCTCAAGTCGACCCGGGTTCAGGCGAAGGTTTATTGATACTGGCTCAACAAGTCATGATTGGTGGTGCCATAGGTTTTACCATGCGAATTATTTTTGTTGCCGTTGAAGCAGCCGGTGAAATAATCGGTTTACAAATGGGTTTAGGTTTCGCTACCATCGTCGACCCACAAAGTACCAGCCAAGTCCCACTTATTGGTCGCTTTCTGGGGCTTATCGCAAGCCTCGCCTTTCTTGCGATAGATGGTCATCTGATCATGATCGCACTGATTACGCAAAGCTTTACGACACTTCCGATTGGAACCACTGGGTTATCAGCAATATCATTCAGTCATATTGCCCACTGGGGGCAAGAAATTTTTCTATCAGGACTGCAATTATCGCTACCCGTATTAGCCGCATTATTAATTACTAATATTACATTGGGCGTATTGTCACGTGCCGCACCACAATTGAATATTTTTGCAGTAGGTTTTCCACTTGCATTGGCTGTCGGGTGGCTAGTTTTAGCACTTGCTGTACCTTACTTTGCTCCAGTTCTTGAACGAATGATTTACGACAGTTTCAATATGGTCATGGAAATCACCCACCTCCCTGATATCATTTTCCCATAGAACAACATTTAATAACGTTACCAAACACTTAAACAGGCAATAATCCCCTGCCTTTTCCGCCCAGGATAATTTTTAAGAGCTGTTAAAGTAACATTCTATACGTCCAAGTAATATTTAAAATGATGCTGACAGACTTGAAAATTAACAAACCTTAATAATAAAGTTTGTCCGATCCTATTTTCAAAATACATCTCACGTTAAATTGTCATTTTAAAATTAAAAAACGCCTCAAACGTTTATGCAAAATCCAGCACTTTAAACCGTTAACGCATGTAAGTCATGACATTTAAGTCTAAATTAATAAAATCAATTTTAAGTCCATCACAGGAAACAAGGGAAACCAAATGTGAAAAGACAAAAGTTATGAATGCAGCCGACAACACACACAACGAATTTTCATCGCAATCTGAAATCGACACGGCTATTAAAATTAACTTACAAAGTGAAAAAACTCGTCGTGAACGCCTAGATGCTGAGGATCAGGCCATCAAAGAAGCAAAAAGTCGTATTGAAGCAGATGCTAAAGCTCGTGTTGCCGCAGAAGCCCGCGCCCGAGCTGAAGCTAATGCCCGATCGATGGCAGAAGAAAGAACCAAAGCAGAAACAGCTGCAACCGTGGCAGCTAGAGCCAAAGCTAAGGTAGAAGAAATTGCCGCTAAAGAAGCCATTCACCACAAAGAGCTAGAAATTAAGGCAAAACAACTAACTGAAGAAAGCATCAAAGCTGAGAAAGAAATTAACATGATGCTGCAGGCTAAGATACAAGCTGACGCAGCTATTATTAAAAAAGCTCATATTCGCGCTGATCAAGAAGCTAAAGCATTAGACAAAGCAAATGCAGCTGTATTAGCAGAAAAAGCCGCTTCAGAAGCTGCACTTGCCAGAAGCAAAGTAGAAGAAGAAGCTCGCCAACTTTCTCTTGCCGTTACAGAAGCCGAAACTACGGCAGCAGCAATAGCCTATACCAAGATCCAGGAAAGTGAGAAAGAATTAGCATTGATCAATGCTACCATAGAGGCCGAAAATCAAGCAAAGGAAACCATTGAAAAACGTAATCAAATCCAAACACAAATACTTGAACAAGCACGTATTCGTTTAGAAACAGAAATTGAAGCACTAGAAGCTGAAGAAAGAAAAGAGCAGACAGAAATAATTGCCACCAAAACAGCACAAGCAAGAATTGAGGCAGAAACCTTAGCCGCAAACGCGGCCGAAGAACGTGCCGCCGCAGATATTGAAGCCACGGCTGCGGCTCACGCTCTTACTATCGCCGAACAAGAAGCGACATCACTCGCACAATCCATTGTCGAGATTGATAAAGTCGCAGCTGAACTTGCCAAGTCCAAAGTTGAAGAGAAATCACGCTTACTCGAAGAAGCTAAGCTTCGTCAAGAAGAACGCCTTAAAGTCGAGACAGAGGCAACTGCCGCTGAAGAGGCTCGCATCCAAGCTGAGCGCCAAGAAATATTGATAACTCAAGAAAAGGCGAATGTGAATGTTGAAGAAACAGAAATCATTCAGGCTCGGATTGAAGCTGAGAAAACAGCAATTGATAAATCTCGTACACGCGTTGTAGCTGAAACCGCCGCAAAAGAAGCTGCAGATGAAAAAACTGAAGCAGAAACTAAAGCTCAAGAAATTGCAACATTACGAGCTGAAGCAGACACCCTATCCACGACTGAAGCAGAGGCATTGGCTGACATAGAAACACGTTTACTAGAAGATGCGAAAATACGTATTGAAGCAATCACCCAGTCAAAGAAAGAAGTAACAGAACGACTTGAGGCCGAACAAAAAACAACAAAGCTGGCAATGATCAAAGTGCAAGAAAAGATTGCAGCCGCTGCTGATGCTAAAGCACGTCTGAAAGCTGAAGAAGAAGCCACCGAATCAGCGGCTGCTAAAGCCAAAGCTGAATCCGCCGCGCTAAAAGCCATCCAAGAACGCATTATTAGTGATAAGAATGCAATTGAACAAGCAACTGAACGCGAAGCCGTTGAGACAATGGCTAAAGAAGCAGCGCAAGAACGCACTAAACTGGACAAAGAGGCTACTGTCGCCGCCGCATCAAGAATACGAGCAGAAATTGCAGCTGCCAAACAAGCCCGTACTAACACAAACGAAGGTATCATACGTCAAGAAAGAAATACCTCAAAAGGTAAAAGTCAAGCCTAAATTGGAGAAGCCAAAATGTTGAAAAAAATTGTCATAATCTGTTTAGTGATCATTTCTACTAATGGTTCTGCCACGCCTTTAGCTGAGAAAACCACGACCCTTCAAGATCAGATTGAGATGGCGGTGACAATATACAACAACAATCTTGCCTTAATAAAAGACACAAGAGACATTAGGCTCGATAGCAATCTTAATAAATTAGCTTGGCGTGAAGTTTCTGCCAAGATGCAATCAGAAACAGCATTATTACGAAATTTAACTAGCCCCGTCGGTTTTCACATACAAGAGCAAAATTTTGATTTTGACCTATTAACACCACAGAAACTGCTAGAAAAATATACCAACAGAAAAATCTCAGTCATCCGCATCCACCCAAGCAGTGGTCAAGAAAACAAAGAAAAAGCAACCGTGCTTGCAACTAATGGTGGTGTCATTCTCAAATTTGATGATCGAATAGAGACAGGTATTCCGGGTCGACTAGCCTTCCCTGATGTACCTAAAGATTTACGTGACAAGCCTACATTGGTTGCCACCTTTCAAAATGCTATGGCTGGAAACCAAAAGTTAGAGCTTTCCTATTTGACTGCGGGTTTATCATGGCAGGCAGATTATGTTGCAGAACTCAATGCAACCGATAGCCACCTTGATCTGAATGGATTGGTTACGTTAACCAACCAAAGTGGCACAACTTTTCCAGAAGCTAAATTGCAACTTGTTGCAGGCGATGTAAATCGAGTTCATCAACCAAAAGCTAGAGTCCACCGCAATCTAGCTATGTCTGCAGAGATGGCCAATGCGCCAGCCATGACTGAAGAAGCATTGTTCGAATACCATCTTTACACCTTGCAACACCTCACCACATTAGCCGAAAACCAAACAAAACAAGTTGCATTGATGTCTACTACCAATATTCCAATTGAAAAAGAGTTTCTATTACAAGGCACAGCTCATCATTTCATTGAGCCATATGATGAACTAAGTAAATCATCAAAAATCGGTGTATTCATAGAGTTTCAAAACAAGGGAGAAGGTTTAGGTATCCCACTACCCAAGGGAATAATTCGAGTCTATAAAAAGGATAAACAGGGCAATGCACAGTTTATTGGTGAAAATCAAATTGACCATACACCAAATAATAAACCCATTCGTCTAAAATTAGGCAACGCCTTTGATTTAACTGCCAGTAAAAAACAAACAGATTACAAAAAACTACACGGTAAAACCAAGAGTACTAAGGTATTTGAGACCGCCCATAAAATCACACTAAAAAATGCCAAAGACAGAGCGGTAACTATCACGGTAGTTGAACCAATACCCGGCGACTGGAAAATACTGGCACAATCACACCCGCATCAAAAAACATCTTCTGGCACCGCCGAATGGACGATATCCATTCCAGGTAAACATAAAACGTCGCTAACTTATCGTGTCCGCACTAGATACACTTATTAGATCTGTAATACATATAGGCTATCTAACCTTCTTCCATCGCCATTTCTAGTTCCAACCAGCCCTCCTCCAGCTCCGCCACTTTTTTCTCCAAACTGGAATGCGTTGCATTCAATTGTTCAACTTCAGCGCGAGAACGACTGGTATAAGTCGCTGGATCCGCCAGTTGGCGATTAACTACCGTTAAATCTCTTTGTGCAATTGCCAAGGCAACTTCAAGTTTAGTTTGCTTTGATAGCAACGCTTTCTTGCTTGGCTTAGAAGCCAGTTTTTGTTTCTGCTTTGGTGCTTGAAATTGTGCAATTTCATTGGAGCGACGTGTCTCAATCCAGCGTTTGTAATCTTCTAAATCACCGTCAAATACTTTCGCTTCACCATCAGCAACCAACCATAGCTCATCGGCTACCGTTCGCACTAAACTGCGATCATGTGACACCAACACCACTGCACCAGTGTATTCTTCTAACGCCAATGTCAACGCATCACGCATATCCAAATCAAGATGATTTGTCGGTTCGTCAAGTAATAATAAATGTGGTTTCTGCCATGCCAGTAATGCCAATGCCAAACGACTCTTTTCTCCGCCGGAGAAGCTGCTAACTGGACGATCTTCACTATCACCAGCCAAACCAAATCTTCCAAGAAAAGTACGCAAGACTTGCGTCGTCTCTTTAGGCGCCAATTGCTCCATATGCTGCAGCGGTGTCGCATTACCAGCGAGATTCTCCAATTGATGCTGCGCAAAATAACCAAAACGAATATCAGGTGCAATATCCAAGCTACCTGAAACAGGTTTAAGCTCACCGGTCAGTAATTTAATAAAAGTAGACTTGCCCGCACCATTCTGCCCTAGCAATGCGATACGTGCGCCTGCCTGCAGCACGAGATTAATACGCTGAAATAATAAGCTTTCATCGTAACCAAAACTGACATCTTTAACTCGCATCAATACATCCGGGCTACGCTCTGGCGCCTCAATCCGCAACTGGAAGTGGCCATCTTCAACTTGCACTGGCGCTATACGTGTAATCCGCTCCAAAGCTTTAATGCGACTTTGCGCTTGTTTTGCTTTCGTCGCCTTAGCACGAAAGCGCCGCACAAAGTCTTCCATATGTGCGATTTTTTTCTGTTGCTGCTGAATAGCACTCACCTGTTGTAGGGCGCGTTCCGCACGTGTGCGCTCAAAAACATCATAATTACCCGTATAACTATCAATTGTTAAATGATGAATATAGGCAATCCGCGTCACACAAGCATTAAGAAACTCACGATCATGTGACACTAAAATCAAGCTACCCGGATAATTGACCAGATACTGCTCAAGCCAAATAATTGCTTCCAAATCCAGATGGTTCGTCGGTTCATCCAATAATAGTAAATCAGCGCGATGCATTAAAGCACTGGCCAAATTCAAACGCATACGCCAACCACCAGAAAAACTACACACCGGATTTTCTAATGTATTATTGGCGAAACCCAAACCATTCAGCAACTGTGCAGCCCGCGCACGTGCAACATAGCCATTGATTACTTCGTAACGCTGTTGTGCCTCAAACCATGATTCGTTATGAATTTCACTCGTCAGTTTTTTTTCAAGTATTCGGAGTTCAATATCACCATCAAGCACGAATTCTATTGCGGGCTGCTCAGAATTAACGATTTCCTGTTCAACAAAAGCAATTGTTTTTCCTGCTTGAAAATTAATTTCACCACTTTCCGGCTTAATCTCTCCACGAATCAATCGAAATAAGGTAGATTTTCCGCAACCATTCATACCAACTAGTCCAACCCGTTGATTAGAAAAAATCTGAAGATCTACATCCTGTAATAGAGGGGCGCCACTTTGTAAGTAAGTTACGTGTTGAATATTTAGCATCGCGCAATGATATCAGAGACACACGTAACTTTTGCAAAGCATGTCATGTAAAACACGCTTATTTAACGGAAAAATATTAAGCATTAAAAACAACAAAGGTAACAAAAAAACTTTAATTAAAATATCTCTTTTAAAGAGATAGCTTATTCGACCAATTTACAAATCAATATCATTTTAAAAAGATTTTATATCTAAGGTTTTTATGATCAAACAGAGTCATCTCAATAAAAATCTTGATTATTTTAATCTATTCATCAGGTTAGTATTAAGAATTAAAAAACCCTTCCGTTTAAGTCACTGTGAAATTAATTAATATATAAACAAGAAATGAGTTCCACGATAAATACGAATATTGCTGCGTTGACTAGTTCGCGACATTTGTTTACGACTAATCTAGATTTAAGTCGTTCTTTAGAACGCCTTTCTTCGGGCCTACGTATTAATAGCGCTAAAGATGATGCGGCTGGTCTCGCCATCACTGAGCGTATGACGTCACAAATTCGTGGATTTAATCAGGCGACAAGAAATGCTAATGACGGTATTTCCATGCTGCAAACTGCAGACGGCGCATTAACGTCAGTCGCTGGTTCACTACAACGTATTCGTGAGCTTTCCGTACAAGCTGCAAATGCTACCAACAGCTTAGATGACCGAAGAGCACTACAAACTGAAGTCGACCAACTCATTCAGGAAATTGAACGCGTTGCAACAACCACTTCATTCAATAATGAAAAAATATTTGATTCTGGCACAGCTAGCGTTTTAGGTGATCCCAATCAAGTTACTGTCATTTATGGACTTCAGTCTGGTTGGTTAGAGCAGGCAGAAAACATGATTCAACAACACTTTGGTATTACAGCTGACGGTGCAGATCTCAGCATTGAGTTAACAACATTCACTGACGGCCTTGGTGGCACCGCAGCTCGCGTGGGAGGCTTAGTACCTGTTTCTGGCAAGGCCACAAGTGTCACACTTCAGATCGACATGAGCGACTTTACACCACCAAATCTTCCAAATGGCGGTACTGCGCCTTTTTATAATGACCGAATTATTGCCCATGAAATGGTACATGCGGTTATGTATCGAGGTGTAAATATCGGCGAGATTGTCAACGCCAATGATCAAACATGGTTTCTAGAAGGCGCCGCAGAATTTATTCACGGCGCAGACGAACGGTTAGCTACTTCCATCGCCAATGTTGGTATTGCGGGTGTTGTCGCTGCGGCAGGAAATTTTGGTTCGGCTGGTGGCGCATGGGGCGGCACTTCGGATGAATACTCGGCTGCCTATTCAGCTATACGTTATCTACACCAGGAAGTAAAAAACAATGGCGGAAATGGTATCAAGGATGTTATGGTCTTTATGAATCAAAATCCGGCTGCAAAACTTGATGATGCGATCAATGCCACCACTACATTTGCCACCGCTGATTTATTCAATGCTGATTTCGTTGCTAACGGCGCAGCCTTCATAGCTGGCATGAACCTAACAGACGCTGATACTGGCGCCGTTGGAGGCTCAAATGCTGACGGTGGATCCGTAAAAACAGCTGAGAGTGTCGTTTCGGATACCGGTATAAAAGGCAACACAACAAACCCTCTGAATGGGTTTAATGAGATTTGGGAGGACATCGTTGGCACGGCAACAACGAGTAACACCAAATCACTCCAAGTAGGCGCGAATGCTCGGCAAACACTAGATGTATCTTTTGGCGCGGTTAATACAAACGCACTGGCTATTACTGACGTTAACCTTATGACTAACGCAGGGTTTGCTATTACTCAAATAGACATGGCACTTAATTACATTAATGGAGAAAGAGCAAGAGTCGGCGCACAATTAAACCGTCTTGACTCCGCCATAGCCAACAATCAAACTAGCACCGAATCCATAACGGCCAGTCGGTCTCGTATTAAAGATGCTGATTTTGCCAGTGAAACCGCATCGCTTACCCGATCACAAATAACGCAACAAGCAGCACTTGCCGTAACCGCACAAGCAAACTCATCTCCTCAAATGCTATTATCATTACTTAGATAGCATCTAAGCAATGATAATATTGAATCGTTCTTCCAGATTCCAATTCTGCTGTCTTTCCTCTTTCATCATGTTCGTTAAACTCGACAATTCATTTCCTGAGACAGATTCAAGTTCTTATTTTCTTGATTGGGCAATTCACTTTGCAGGGTTGAATAACTAACTCCCAAGAATTCTGCTATTTCCGCCAAATTTGTCGTTTCGCTGCGAGTAAGCGCTTTTTCTACTGCTTGTATTTTATAGGCTTGCTTGAATCTTGTTCTCATTCTTGTCTACCTCTAGTTGAAAATTAGAGACAACAACTATGCTGGATGCTGGCACAGAGGGAACATTAAAACATAAAACACCTATACAAGCTTTGGCAAACTTTTTACCTCAATCTAGCCTGACGAATCCTGATATTTAACCATATTTTTTCCTATTTCGACGACGGCGACTATGCGCTTGTCTTTCCTCAAGCTTAGTCGGCGGCGCGGCTTTTTTTCCAGCATAAGGATTATGTCCCGTCTTAAAATCAACTCGAAGCGGTGTCCCTTCCAGCTTAAAGGTCTCGCGGAACGTATTTTCAAGATAGCGTCGATAGGTTAGCGGCACATGATTCAGCATGGTGCCATGAACGATGATTAGTGGTGGATTAGAGCCACCCTGATGTGCGTAACGTAGTTTAGGGCGGGACATTCCACCACGTGGTGGCGGGTGTTTTTCTACGGCCGCCAATAAGACACGTGTTAATTTTGGTGTTGACAAATTTGCCATTGCAGCACTATAAGCTGCGTCTATTGATGGCAACAATTTTTTCATACCGCTACCACGCAAGGCAGAAATATAGTGTAATTTGGCAAAACTCAGGAATGCAAGCTTGCGTATGAATTCTCTCTTGATCGTTTCACGTCGGTATTCATCCAAATCATCCCATTTATTGACCACAACGACCAATGCACGTCCGGTTTCTAGTATAAACCCGGCAATATGGGCATCCTGGTCTGAAATTTCATTGGTTGCATCCAATACCAGTACAACAACATTGGCATCCTCCACTGTTTGCAAGGTTTTCACGACAGAGAATTTTTCGATTATCTCGTTTACCTTGCCACGTCGACGCAAACCCGCTGTATCAATTAATGTATAACGTTTGCCATGACTATCAAAATCAATATAAATACTATCGCGTGTAGTTCCCGGCTGATCGAATGCAATGACGCGCTCTTCACCCAGCATGGTATTAATGAGGGTAGATTTGCCAACATTGGGACGGCCAACAATGGCTATTTTTGGGTTCTTCTCTTTACCGCTCTCTTCATCTTCGGGTTCCGATTCGGGAAAATCCGCAAGCGACACCTCAACCAAATCATTGATGTTATCACCATGAATCGCAGATACGGCACAAGGTTCGCCTAAACCCAACTCATAAAATTCAGCGGTTATCACGGCGGTAGCCATGCCTTCTGTTTTATTGACGACCAGCAATATTTTATGACCCGTTTTACGCAATTGGTCAGCAATAATTTTGTCCTGTGCAGCCACACCTTGCCTACCATCAACAATAAATAACACCATATCAGCTTCATCAACGGCCTGTAATGTCTGCTTGGCCATTGCATGCAGGATACCTTCTTTGACTACAGGCTCAAAACCACCCGTATCAACCACCAAATGTGGTTTGTCGCCGATTCTTCCATGACCATAATGGCGATCTCTAGTCAGCCCAGGAATGTCTGCGACAATCGCATCACGACTACGCGTTAAACGGTTAAATAATGTTGATTTACCAACATTTGGTCGCCCAACCAGTACGAGTGTGGGTTTCATGATTTAAGGATATTTATAAAAGATACTGCACGAAATGTTTTGCTAACTATGATTAGTTGATATGACTTGAAGAATGTAACTATTCTGCTGCAAAGGCGTAAAGTCCACCTTCTTTCGTTTGCACAACAAAGCCATTTGGTATCAGGGCTGGAGTTGCACTAATCGCACTTTTATCAGTGCCTGAACGTCCAATAATCGCACCATCATAACTTCTTAACACAATGACATAACCTTGCTCATTCGCGATGACTAAATTATGGCCCAGCATCAAAGGTGCTGACAATTTCAAACTACCCAGCCGCCCTCTTCTCCAGACACCTGCGCCACTTCTCTTGTCATATGCCATCACGGTGTTGTTTTCTTTACTGACATATAGATAATCATCATCCATACTAAGTCCAGCATTACTAGACGCATCTCTTACCCAAATCTGACCGCCGTCAACCATATCAAAACATGCCACACGTCCTTGATAGGCAACCGCACAAATGAACTGACCATCAACAACCGGCAAGCTCGTAATATCTGTCATACGTTCTAACTCGGTAACCCCACGCGGCTGAGAAACAGCCACTTCCCATCCAACGTTGCCATTATACAAGCTCATTGCGACAAGTTTCCCTCCGGCAAATCCAGCGAAAACAGCACCATGAGTAACCAATGCACCAGCATAGCTACGTACCGTCAATGAAGGCGTTGCACCTTGATAAACCCATTGTCGACTACCATCTAGCGCATTTAGGCCAAATATTCGACCATCACCAGCTCGCACCACCACAACATCATTGTCTATTTGCGGGGCACTTAAAATTTCACTGGAAACTTGCGCCTTCCACTGACTATTCCCGACTTCATCATAAGCCAAGACTTCGCCTTCATAAGTGCCAACCAAAACAAGACCACCCCCAAGTCCCACACCACCGGACAATTCTTTCTCAGTATCAATGCGCCAGACTCGTTCGCCTGTTTTAGCATCAAAACGGAATAGATGACCATCTTCATCTGCGACATAAACTGATTCTTCATCCGCCACAGGGGAAAAAATAGCAGTTAGGCTCTCACCAACACTGGCTTTCCAAAGTAATGTCAAACCTTCAATCTTATCTAGCTCAGCCAGTTCTTCTTCATCAATTTCTGCCTCTTCTTCACCAGCAATCAATTCAGCGATATCAGCGACAAATGAGTCAACCGCTCTGAGACTAAACATATCGGGCATATTTGCACAGCCAGTCAACTGTAGTACAAATAGCAAAAGCAGTCCAAAGCGCCTACTGTCATCTATCTTCGCAATAGTATCTCGAATCACGTTTAATTACTCTACCGATACTTCCGCGTCCCCTAGCGCATCCAACTTCATCTGCACAATATTAAAATAATTATTATTCGGCTCAAGTTTAGCAATGGCTATTTGATAGGCTTCACGCGCTTCTGCAATTCTTCCCGCCGCGGTCAGAATATCTCCCTTACGGTCAGAATAAAGGCCGTTAAAAGCTTCACCATGCTTAGACGCTATCACTTTCAAAGCTTCGTCAAATTTCTCTTCGTCTAACAACAAACCTGACAATCTAAGCTTTGATAAATCCTTTAATTCAGACTCTTCTGCATTATTGATAACCCATTGTAAGTTTTCTTTAGCTGTTTTTACATCACCAGCATCAAAGTTGGCTTTTGCAGCTATCATTGCAGCACGTGATGCGTAACCACTTGATGAGTAACCGTCCATCAGTAAAGATGCAGCGTCGTTAATTCTTTTAGGGTCTTTAGATTCCTGAACTTGTTGAACTAAAACATATAAGTCAGCAGCTTGTGTTTTTTGTTGATGGGTATAATATTTCCATGCTTGGGTCCCACCAATACTTGCAGCAAAAACTGAAATCGCAATAAGAACAGTTGTACCATAAGCGTCCCACCACGATTTCATGCCATCAATTCTTTCCTGCTCATCTGCATTATATGTCGCCATTTTTCTTCCCGAATATATTTAAGGTCTGTATTTTTAGTGCTAAATCTTAATTAAATCAACCACAGTGCTTAGTCCAGCTCTCACTTGATTCGTTGCTTCGCGTAATGGCTTTAAGCTTACTTCTTCTACTGCAGCTTCATCATCTCCAATGATCAACGCAAAACGTGCGCCACTGGCGTCTGCTTTTTTCATTTGCGACTTAAAACTACCGCCACCACAATGCAATATCGACTTAAGTCCATGATCACGCAAATATTCCACTGTTTTCCAAGCAAAAACAAATGCATCTCCACCCTGATGCACAACATAGGCATCCGGTGCTGGTGGCGCTATTTCTTTACCACATTCCGCCATCAACGTAAGTAATCGTTCAACACCCATTGCAAAACCACAGGCGGGCGCAGGCTTGCCGCCGATTTGTGAAATCAAGCCATCATAACGACCACCGGCACAAATGGTACCTTGTGCACCCAGCCTATCAGTGATCCACTCAAACACGGTGCAATTATAATAGTCTAAACCTCTAACGAGCTGTAAGTTTATTTCAAAATCGACACCTTGGTTTCTTAGTATTTGCTGCAATGCTTCAAAATGCTCACGAGACGTTTCATCCAGATCATCAATTAACTTGGGTGCGCCGTTATTAATCTCGCGCATACCTGGGTTTTTACTATCGAGTATGCGTAACGGATTGCTATGAAGACGTCGTCGAGCATCTTCATCAAGTACGTCTATATAGCCTTCATAATATTTAATCAGCCGCTCCCGATGCAAGGCTCTAGATTCAACACTACCAAGCGTTCCGATTTCCAAGCGCACGCCAGAAATACCGAGCTGTTCCCATAGTCTCGCACACATCACAATATGCTCTGCATCAATATCCGGACCGGTATAACCTAATGCCTCAACACCCACTTGATGAAATTGACGATAGCGCCCTTTTTGCGGGCGCTCATGACGAAACATAGGGCCAGAATAAGATAACCGCTGTGGGCTAGCATATAGCAAATTATTCGCGATCACAGCGCGCACACAAGATGCTGTGCCTTCTGGGCGAAGCGTCAAACTCTCACCGTTAAGATGGTCGACGAAAGTGTACATCTCTTTCTCAACAATATCAGTCACTGAACCAATCGAACGTACAAACAAATCTGTTTGCTCAACGATGGGCATACGAATATTTCGATAACCGTAAGCTGCCAACCATTCTTGGATAGTCTGCTCAAAAAACTCCCAGCGAAAGGATTCGTCAGGCAGAATGTCATTCATGCCACGAACAGCTTGTATTTTCTTCGTCATTAATTAGCTAATTTTTCTTAACTGCTCTCTAAATTTACTTCTAAAAGAGTTAAGCTTTTTTAGGGTATTTATCCTGCACATATTGATCAACAATTTGGCGAAACTCTTCTGCAATATTATCGCCTTTTAGCGTCACTGTTTTTTCACCATCGACAAAAACAGGTGCAACAGGACTTTCACCAGACCCAGGCAAGCTAATGCCAATATTGGCATGTTTACTTTCCCCTGGGCCGTTTACCACGCATCCCATGACCGCCAAGTTCATATTCTCTACACCTTCATATTGGTCGCGCCAGACAATCATCTGATCACGCACATAGGTCTGAATACTATCAGCCAACTCTTGGAAATAGGTACTGGTTGTACGACCACAACCAGGACAACTGGCAACTAATGGAACAAAAGCACGCAAACCCAAGGTTTGCAGTATCTCCTGACCAACGATCACTTCGCGTGTTCGATCACCTCCCGGCTCTGGTGTCAACGAAATACGAATGGTATCGCCAATGCCTTCTTGCAACAATACAGACAACGCAGCAGTGGAAGCCACAATACCTTTAGAACCCATTCCGGCCTCTGTTAGCCCAAGATGTAACGCATAGTCACAACACGCAGCCAATTCTCGATAAACAGCGATCAAGTCCTGCACGCCGCTCACTTTGCATGACAATATAATTTTATTACGTGCCAGCCCTATTTCTTCTGCTTTAGCCGCACTTTCCAATGCTGAAGTAATCAATGCTTCACGCATCACAAAACCGGCATCCTGTGGCTCACTCGATTTGGCGTTCTCATCCATAATACGCGCCAACATTTCAGGATCAAGACTGCCCCAATTAACACCAATACGAACCGGCTTGTCATATTTACACGCTGTTTCAATCAGAGTAGCAAATTGTTCGTCTCGCTTCTTGCCTTTACCTACATTGCCCGGATTAATGCGGTATTTTGATAATGCTTTTGCACAATCTGGATATGCCGGGAGTAATTTGTGGCCATTAAAATGAAAATCACCCACCAATGGCACATCACAACCCATATCGTCCAATTTCGCTCGAATCTCTGCAACTGCTTTTGCGGCTTCCATCGTGTTAACCGTGATCCGAACCAGCTCTGAACCCGCACGTGCAAGCTGTGCAACCTGCGCAATGGTAGCGTCAGCATCCACAGTGTCGGTATTAGTCATAGACTGAACAACTACCGGCGAACTCCCACCGATAGTGACGGATCCAACCGGAACACCAACGCTAGTGCGTCGTTGTTTGATGCTATTATTTGAGGACATATATACAGTAATTTAAATTTCTATAAGATTACAAGAACAAATTTCGAATGTAAATTATTCCAGCGTGAGGCGTGCAATACCTTCGTTTTTATTTGTATATGGAACCAGATCAATTGTTCGTCCATTATAAGTCAAATCAACTTGTTCAGCATTACTTATAACCAATGATAATGGGCGCTTGCCACTGACCACCTGCTTAGTGCCAGCAATATTGTTTTGTTTAAAAACTACCGTACTTGCTTGATCTTTCACCTCAACCCACGAGTCACTGGTGAATTTAAAATATAAAGTACCCAAGTCACCGTCAACTGGGCTTGAACTAGAAACAGCCGCAGGTAATGATTCCACTGACGAAAAACGCTTTTGTTTCTGATGAGCCTCAGCATCAATTGTTTGAATAGGTTGATTACTAATGTTTTGTGCGGCCGAAGTATTCGCAGGAGAGATTGGTAACTTCAACTCAATAGTCGACTGACCATTAGTGACACTAGCCTCTACTGAATTATCCACCTCTTTTTCAGACCCATTACCAATAAAAGGCATCTGACTCCAGTTGATGCTATGATATAAACCATAAATAACAAGTAAAAATAATACCACCGCTATAACTTTAAACAGGCCATTTTGGTTCCTACTATTTCTATAGCTTTGCCGATCCCACGCCCAGTTTGATGAAAACGATGTTGTTCTCTGTGGCTGCTGTACCGAATTCAATGTCGTATGAGCTGTGATTGTTGGGGCTGAGGATGGCAATACTCGCAACATTGGTTTTGGATCCAACTTCACCAAATTAGCGTAATTACGTATAAATCCACGCAAAAAGGTACCGGCTGGAAGCTTCTCATAATCTTCTTTTTCTAACGCCTCAATTTGCCTTGCCGACAAACGCAACTGTCGTGATACGTCTTCGATACTCAGATTACATGTAATTCTACCCGTTTGCAGTTGATGCCCTATGCCATGAACGACACTTACACCGTCATTATCTTCCGCAGATTCTTCCTCAGTAGTATGTCGATGATTGATTAAAGCCGCTCTATCAATATCAACGGGTATTGAGCCAATATTAGTATTGTCATTAGCGTCGTTTTGATTGTTATCCTCAAACTTATTCATCATTTAAACCTATCCTCGCGTAGCGCTGTCGCTTCTTTGGAATTTGGAAAATGTTTCTGTAGCTGAAATTGATAACTATCTGCGGCATATTGGTCACCCATTTCACGCTCAATTTGTATAGCTAACCATAAACCTTCAGGTGTTGATTTTGTACGCTGCATATAATTAGAAAGTTTCGTTTTAGCACCGATCACACTGCCTTTTCTAAAATCGACCTCAATCAAACCAACTACCGCGGGCGAATAAGTCGATTGGATAGACAATGCACGCCTAAAATATTCTGATGCAGCGCCATAATCTCCCCGTTTTATTTCACAAACACCTGCATTTGTAAACGATTTCTCAGGTGTCAAATAAAGCCGATCTCTTATCGCCACTAAGAAATGATTAATGGCTTTGTCCATCTGTTCTGGTGATCGCTGGCACAGAAACCACCCATAGTTATTATGAATATCTGGGTCATTGGGGGTCAGTATCAATGCTTGCTCAAAATTCTTATGCGCCATGTCATTTTCATGCAATGCCATATAGACCAAACCCAGCACATTATGTGCCGGCGCATAACTTGCATCAGCTTGTAACGCTTCGGTTATCTCGTCGATTGCGACACCAAACTGACCCCGGTGATAATATTCAGCGGCCAGCTCTGTGTGTATTTTTGCGCTTTGTTGCATGCGTTTCTGATGCTGTTCGGCAGTCAAATCCCCGTACACCGATTGCTGCGCACAACCATTGATTAACAACACCAGCAACACAATGATAAAACCAAATGACATGCCTCTCATTTCACTGCCTCCGCCATTAATTGTTTTGTTCGTCGAGTTTTATCCAACACTTGACCCGCCAGTTGTCCACATGCTGCAGCAATATCATCACCCCGTGTTTTACGCACCGTCACAATCAATCCCGCTTGTATCAATACATCACGAAAAATACGTATCGCCTCTGTTGACGAACGCTGATATCCAGACCCAGGAAATGAATTAAATGGAATTAAATTAAATTTACAAGGGGTGTCTCGTACTAATTCGACGAGTTCACGTGCATGTTCCACGCTGTCATTCACTTCATCTAACATCACATATTCAAAGGTCACGAAATCTCTTGGCGCGGCAGTAAGATATCGCCGACAGGCTGCCAATAATTCCTTAATCGGATATTTCTTGTTAATCGGTACAAGTTGGTCACGTAACGCATCGTTGGGCGCATGTAATGACACCGCCAAAGCGACAGGGCATCGCTCACGTAAACGATCTAATGCTGGTATCAACCCGGAGGTGCTCACCGTCACTTTTCGACGTGATAGTCCGTAAGCATTATCGTCCAACATCAAATCGAGTGCGGTCACTACGTTCTCAAAATTAGACAATGGTTCACCCATACCCATCATCACCACATTACTCACCGCACGGTTTTTATCTGCAACCTGACTCTGATAAATTTGTGCGCCATCATTTAAAATAGTCCCATCAGCAGACGTTGCTTTAAGCGCATTATTTGCCCACCATAGTTGGCCAATAATTTCTGCAACCGTCAAATTACGATTAAAACCCTGCTTTCCAGTCGAACAAAAAGAACAAGCCAACGCACAGCCTACTTGACTAGAAACACATAGCGTACCGCGATTGGCTTCGGGGATAAAAACCGACTCAATGCCATTACCCGACCCCACAGACAATAACCATTTACGGGTACCATCCGCAGCGACATAGTCACTCATTACTTTCGGCGGCTCAATTTCCGCAATCACCGAAAGTTTATCCCGCAACCCCTTCGCAAGATCACTCATCTCAAAAAAATCAGCTTTGCCAAACTGATGAATCCAGCGCAACAATTGTTTAGCTCGAAATGGTTTCTCGCCAATCTCCGCACAGTAGTCTGTCAGTTGTTTGGCGTTAAAATCAAGTAAATTAGTGGTCACGGTATTATTGACGCCATGAATTAGCGTGAATGAACATCCAAGGCTGCGAAAAAGTAAGCAATCTCAACAGCAGCTGTTTCTGGCGCATCTGAACCATGCACCGCATTTGCGTCAATACTGTCAGCAAAATCAGCACGGATCGTCCCTTTCTCGGCTTTTTGTGGGTCGGTCGCCCCCATTAGATCACGATTCTTTTTAATGGCATCTTCACCCTCTAACGCCTGAATCATCACCGGCCCAGAAGTCATGAACTCAACCAAGTCTTTAAAAAATGGGCGCTCACGATGAACGGCATAAAAACCTTCGGCTTCTGTTCGCGAAAGATGCTTCATACGTGAAGCAATAATTTTTAATCCATTGCTTTCGAAACGAGAATAAATTTCTCCAATCACATTTTTTGCAACTGCATCTGGTTTAATAATAGATAATGTTCGT